>PBPF01000005.1 GCA_002724615.1 Verrucomicrobiales bacterium
AAGAGGAGGATGTCGGCCAACACCAATCCGGCCACAACAGCGGTGTGCTCCATTGTGGGCTTTATTATAAGCCGGGCTCCGCCAAGGCGCGCCTTGCCGTTTCAGGCATCCAAGAGATGGTTCGGTTCTGTCAGGAGCATGACATCCCGCACGATGTCTGTGGCAAGCTCGTCGTGGCCGTCAACGATGCCGAGGTCGCGCGTTTAAAGAATCTCCAGGAGCGCGGCACGAAAAATGGTTTAAAAGGACTGGAGTGGCTTGAGCCTGCCGCCATGCGCAAGATCGAGCCTCACGTTGGAGGCATTGCCGCGTTGCGTGTGCCACAGGAGGGCATTGTCGATTACCCACGCGTTTGTGACACGATGGCCCGGCTCGTGCGCGAGCAGGACACCGAGATTATCTGTCGCGCCCGCGTCAAGGAACTACTACCCGTCAATGGCCAATGGCGTGCATACACGACCGCCGGCGACTACGAGGCCGACTGGATCATCAACTGCGCCGGACTGCACTGCGACCGCGTCAGCCAGATGGCCGGCGAGCAACGCAAGGTTCGCGTGGTGCCGTTCCGCGGTGAATTTTACAAGCTGCGCCGCGACCGCCAGGAACTCGTCCGGCACTTGATCTACCCAACGCCCGACCCCGCGTTCCCTTTTCTCGGCGTCCATTTCACGCGCCTCATTGGCGGCGGCATCGAAGCCGGTCCGAACGCAGTGTTGGCCTTCGCCAGGGAAGGGTATCGCCTATGGCATTTCAACCCGCGCGACCTCGCGGACGCACTCACCTTCGGCGGCCTGTGGCGGTTCCTATTAAAATACCCCCACATGGCCGTGCACGAACTGCGCGGCTCGTTCAGCAAGGCATACTTCTGCCGCAACCTAAAAAAGCTCGTGCCCGACATCACCCCCACTGATCTCGACACCGGCGGCACAGGAGTGCGTGCCCAAGCCATGGCACCGGAAGGGGAACTGGTGCACGACTTCCATTTCGTCCGCGGAAAAAATGCCCTCCACGTACTCAATGCCCCCAGTCCGGCCGCCACTGCTTCGCTGGCAATTGGGTCTGAAATTGCCGGTCAAATTCTGGATTGAAGAATTAAAAACGCTTGTTATTGCGTTTTTTATCGTTATTTTGCTCTTTTTATAGAGTTATCCACAATTGGCACCCTTCCTGCTGCGTTGGTGATGGATTGGGCAAGGATTGCCCGTCAACACGGACGAACAATGCAGGACGAGACTCCAAGGATGGGAGGACAGGACGTCGCCACGAGCCACGATGGCCTGGGCCCCCAATTGACGCTGCCAGTGCGCTGGGCCGCGCCGATTTTCAATACCTCCGGTTACGCCAGCGAGGCGCTCAACTTTATCCTGCCTCTTGCCAAACAAGCGGAGTTGGGCATATGCCACAACTCCACCATTTGGTCCGATCAATTTATCAAGGATTTGCCGCCGAGTACGCGTGAAACGCTGCACGAGTTGCAGGAACACCACCCCAAAATCAACGGCGGCATTTTTATTTCTCACAACCCCGGCTTCGCGTTCCAGCGCGCTGACGACGCAGCGTACCACATCGGGCGCACGATGTTCGAGACTGATCGTCTGCCGACGGGCTGGGTGACGGCGTGTAACCAGATGGATGAGATCTGGGTGCCCAGCCGTTTCAATCTGGAAACTTTTGCCGCCAGTGGCGTGGCGCGGTCGAAACTGAAAGTCATCCCCGGTGCGGTGGATGAGTCACTGTTCGACCCGGCACAAGCCGAGCCGCTGTCCCTGCCCAAACCAGCCGACTACAATTATCTCTCCGTTTTTGAATGGTCATCGCGGAAGGGCTGGGACGTGCTGCTGGCGGCGTATTTCAACGAGTTCACGGTGAACGATGATGTCTGCCTGTGGCTCCGTACACAACCCTTCGGTCAGCCCGGCAACGGACAGGAAACGGAGATGCGCGAACGCATCGAGGCGCACGCGAAGTCGATTGGTTTAAAGATCGACCGACTACCGCGTTTTGAAATCCTCACGGATGAGCTTCCGATGACAGATTTGCCACGCCTTTATAAAGCCATGGACTGCCTCGTGGCGCCAAGTCGTGGTGAGGGCTGGGGCCGGCCGCAGCACGAAGCCATGATGATGGGTCTGCCCGTCATCGCCACCAACTGGAGCGGCAACACCGAGTTCATGAGCGACGACACCGCGTTACTGGTCGACTATGAGCTGGTGGAAACGGACGATCTCGAGCCGACACAGAGCCACTATGCCGGCCATCGCTGGGCTGAGCCGTTCACTGAGCATTTGCGGCAGCAAATGCGCCGTGTGTACGACAACCCACGCGAGGGCCGTAAAATCGGCCAAGCAGCGCGGACGCATGTCTTGAAGCACTACAGTCGCGAGGCCGTCTCGGAAATCGTCCGCGAACGGCTGCTCGCCATTCAGGAAAATTTAAAGGCCGCCGGCATTCCGGTCCCGACACCGGAACCGGCGGAAACTCTTTCCGTCGCGTGGGAGGGCACATTCCTAGACTACGGGAGCCTTTCGCACGTAAACCGCAACCTCACCGGCGCGCTGCGCCAGCAGCCGGGCCTGCGCCTGGCCGCCATCCAGCGTACGCTCAATACCGTCCCGCCCGTGCCCGAAGCGCTTGCGCCGCTGGCCGCAGGCATGGTCGACGAGGCGCCCGCCGACGCCCACATCACCGTGCGGCATGGCTGGCCGCCTATCTGGGAAAAGCCCAAGCGCGGCAAGTGGGTGCTGATCCAGCCGTGGGAATTTGGCGCCCTGCCGGCGGAGTGGGTGCGTGAGTTGCAGAACGTCGACGAGGCTTGGGTGCCGTCGAGCTATGTGCGCGACGTGTACATCGACTCGGGCGTGCCCGCCAACAAGGTGGTGGTCATCCCCAACGGTATCGACGAGAAAATTTTCCGGCCAGACGCACCGACGCTGCCAATCAAAACCGACAAGCGATACAAGTTTTTGTTCGTGGGCGGCACGATCGGGCGCAAGGGGCCGGATATCCTTTTAAACACATACCTCGAAACCTTTACGGCCGACGACGATGTCTGTCTGGTCATCAAGGATTTCGGGGGCAAAACTTTTTATGCCGGCCAGACGATGGCGGAGGTGATCGCCGAGGCGCGCCAACAGCCCAACTCGCCGGAAATCATTTACATCGACGACGACCTGCCGCCGGAGCAGGTGGCCGGCCTGTACACAGCGTGCGACTGCTTAGTGCACCCGTACCGTGGCGAAGGCTTTGGCCTACCAGTGCTGGAGGCAATGGCCTGCGGACTGCCGATCGTTTGCACCGGTGGCGGCTCCACCGATGATTTTGCAACCTCCGACTACGCTTATCACATCAACGCCGAGCGCAAGTCCACCAAACCGTTCATTGGCCAAATGCTGCTGGTGAAAGAAGGCTGGATGCTTGAGCCCGACCCCCGTTCGTTGGCGGAGCGTATGCGCTGGGTATTCACACATCAGGACAAGGCCGCCGAGAAGGGACGCCGCGCTGCCGAGCACGCGCGCACAGAGTGGACGTGGACCCGCGCCGCCGAGAAGGCGATGGACCGCATCCGCGCCTTATCCGCCGGACCGGCCGGCACGGTCGACCGCGCCTTGGACAAAATGCGCCGCGCTGCCGAGACAGCCGATGCCCCCAACATTTCTGGCCTCCTCATTGAGACCGCCCAAAACATGAAGACCCCAAATGTTTCTAACAACGAGGCGGTATCTCATCACATTGAGCAGGCCGATTTTTTCCTGGAAGCCGGCAACGAGATCGCCGCGATCGCAGANCTGGAGCAGGCCCAAGAGACTGCGCCGGANTGTGCGNAGGTCATTGAAACCCTCGGCGCCCTGAAGTACAAGCAAGGCGACCCGAACGAGGCACACGCACTGTTTCGTCGACTCATCGAGCTGCGCCCGTCCAGTTCGCTGGCTTACACGCAGCTGGCCATGGCGGCATTTGACCTCGGCAAGATCGACGAATTCGAATCCGCCCTCGGCCTGGCCTTGGAATTGGACCCGGAGAATTTTGAGGCCTTGCGCCTGCTCGGACGTGTGAGCCTTTTGCATGACCGTCTCGTCGAGGCTGCACACGCCTATCGCAAACTCATTGAGCTGGAACCGACAAACGTCGACTGCCTGCTTGCGCTCGCCATGTGCCTCTACAAGGGCGGCGAACGAGANGCTGCCCGTGCCACTTACGTGCGCGTGTTGGAAATCGACCAGGACAATTTAACCGCGATCAAAAACCTCACCACCATCGAGGAGATGGAGGCTGCCAATCAGCCGATCATTCCCACGGACGAAGACATCGAGCTTCCCGAGGTGNTCGAGAAGGCACTCAAGGCCNCTCAGATCGCCATCGAGCACAACCGCATGCAGGACGCTGTCCGTCACCTGCAAGACACCATCGCNCACCTNCCGGCGCATCCCGTGCTGCTTGAGGCGCTTGCAAACCTCTTTGTCACNCTGGAACAGTACGACCAAGCCAAGGTGCACGCCCTGCAACTGGCGGAACTGGCGCCGGATAACATCCTCTGCTGGATTCGCCTAGGCCTGATCGCCTACAAGCAAAATGACATCGAGACGTTCGAGCAGTCGCTTTTGAAAGCNCTGGCGATCGANCCGCAGAACCCCGAGGCACTGCGCCTACTCGGTCATGCGAACTTCAACGTGGGTAACTACGCTGGTGCCATCCGGCAGTATCAGCAAGTGCTACAACGGCAACCGGAGGACGTCGAAGTACTCCAAGCCATGGGCGTCTGCCTACATCGGTCCGGCAAGCCAAAAGATGCCAAGAAACTTTTCGAGCGTGTGCTGGAACTCGAGCCGCGTAACCGTATTGCCCAAAACAACCTACTCGCCAGCGAAAGCAACGGCGTGGCGGAATTGAAAAAGCGCGCCGCTAAAAACGGCAACGGNAAGCCCGCCACGAACGGTAAACCGGAGGCCTCGAACGGCCATCCCATCCCGACACAATCGCTGGAGATCCCAGAACCGCGCACGCATGTGGGCATCCAGACAGGTGGTGAGCTGCGCGAGTTTGAGCTGCCACAGGTCGCCCAGCTGGGCAACCTGCAAACGGCGGCCGAACTAGCNCAAGCCGGCAAGCATACAGAGGCCGCGCAAGCCTGCAATGAGGCCATCGCGCTGCGGCCGTTCCATCCGGACGCTTATTACTATCTTGCACAGGTCGCGCTGGACGCGGGTGATGAAAAACNCGCCCTCGAATGCCTAACCCGCGTGACCGGACTTTGCCCCGAGTTGGCCGACGCCGCAGCGTTAAAGAAATCGCTTGAGGCCAAGGCCGCGTTGGAAACCACCGAAATCCATTGGCCCGACCTGCCCTTGCTACCCGAGCAGTCGCGCCTGACGGTTTGTATGATCGTGAAGGATGAGGAAGAGACACTCGGCCGCGCGCTGGAGTCGGTAAAAGACCTCGCCCATCAGGTCGTGGTGGTGGACACGGGCTCCACAGACCGCACCGTCGCGATTGCCTGCGAACATGGCGCCGANGTGCACCATTTCGAGTGGAACGACAATTTCTCCGACGCCCGCAACTTCTCGCTGCAGCACGCGCGCGGCGACTGGATTCTGGTTTTGGACGCCGATGAAGAACTGCTCGCCGGCACTCGTGCCGATCTCGCCGCTGATCTCACCAGCGCGAACGTGCTCGGNCAGCGCATCCCTCTGTTAAACAAGCAAACCGCCGACACCGGCGCCAGCCTCGTGCCGCGCCTGTTCCGNAACGCNCCGGGCATCTGCTTCATTGGTCGCGTGCATGAGCAGGCGTTTTCCAGCGTGCTCGCGCAAGGCCGTCGCTGGGGCATGGGACTGGGTATCGGCAAGGCCACACTGATGCATCACGGCTATTCCGCGGAAATCAAGCAGTCTAAGGACAAGGTAAAGCGCAACCTGCGCCTTCTAGAACTCGCGCTGGAGGAATTTCCTGACGAGCCCGCGTTGCTGATGAACCACGGACTGGACCTGTACAATGACGGCCAAGTGGAGAAGGCCATTGGCCAGCTCGGCTGTGCCGCTGCGGAGATGGAAAAGATGGAACCTGCCGCCGTGTTGCCNGAGGTACGTGAGCGGCTGGTGAACACTTACGCCTCCATCCTGTTGCAGGCCGAGGAGACCGNGAAGCTNNTCGAGTTCGCCCAAAGCCGCGTGGCATTAGCAAGTGGCCCGACCGCTTCGCTGCACTATCTGCACGGCCTAGCACTTTTAAAGAGCANTNGGTCCACCGAGGCCATCCCCGAGTTTCAAGCCTGCATCGCCAAGGCCGGCCAGCCAGTGATGGCTCCTGCCTGCCGCGGCGTGCAGAAAGCCGGCCCGCATCATTTGCTTGGCGACTGCCTGGCACGCGACGGCCGCGCGGAAGAAGCTGAGGAACAATACCGTATGGGTATTGAACTCGAGCCGACCAACGTGCCGATCCGGCTGGATTACGCGAAATTCCTCGTGACCCAACACCGCCCAACTGAGGCCCTGAACGTCCTACACAACCGGATCGAAGAACACGGTCCGGACGAGAAACTGTGGGCACTAGGCTGCCAGATCGTGAACGGACACTTGGAGGATTTTGAAGTAGCGGCAAATTGGACCGAGTGTGCTNTGCTGCATTACCCNGACNATGCCGAGATTCGCAAGCACCGTGCCATCGCGCTGCTGACGGCGGGCCGGTTTGACGAGGCGGTAGAATATTTTGAACAGACCCCCGGCTTGGAAAACGAAATGACCACGGCTGCCATCTACCTTTGCCGCATCACCAGCGACCACGCGAAGAAGTTGAAGACGCCGGAAAACGAACTTGCCATCAGCAAGTANCTCACCGACTGGTACCGTCGGCTATTGACCCACGATAACGAGCCGGCAACACAAGCCGTGATTGCACGACTAGACGCCTTGGAGCGCCTGCTCCCCACCGCCGCCCGCATCCTCCGCGAGGCCGCAATGGTGTAACCCGATTGCAGGTTGGAATCCTGCAAGCCGTGATCGAAAAGAAGGACAAACGCTGTTTCGTGGCGCTCGATCTTCCCGAAGCGCTTCGCGCAGAAGCCCAGTGTGTACAGGATCAACTTCGCGAGCAGTCCACTTTCCAGGGCCGATTCACCGCGCCAGAAAACCTGCATCTCACGCTGAAATTTCTCGGGGAGATTCATGATGACGCAATGGAAGATGCCGCAGCCGCGCTGAGAAATATCCAGNACGAAAGACCCACCCTGCGCCTCACCACGGCTGGCATGTTCNCGCCACGGATCGTTTGGGTAGCAGTTGCGGGTGCAGATGAACTACAGCNGGCNNNAGACANGGCACTCGAGAATCAGTTCCCACCCGAAGCGCGNTTCATGGGCCACCTGACCATCGCGCGGGTGAAATCCGCCCCAGATNCCCGGGCGTTGAAGCGTGCCGTANAGACACTGAAGGTAGAGCCAGTGGAAGCCGCTTCTCTNTCGTTCTCGTTGATGGAGTCGCGTCTGCGGTCGGAAGGGCCGAAGTACACNGCCATCGAGCAATTCCCACTCGGCCCGCCTACGGGTCGGTCACCTGCAGACGNTTGACGCCTTCGCCTTCAGCGACGACCTTGCCGTACTCACGCGTCTTGAATTTCCACCGGCGCACCCCGGGCTGTTCAACGGTCTCCTCCAGCGAATGCGAGAATTCCTCACCGGCACCCGCGTGCATGGAACGCCAAGTCAGCTTTTTGTTCGTCGGGTTCCAGCCGCCAATGTAGTGGTCCACGGCACCACTGTCCCAGAAGTAGGCATAGCGAAACAACTTCAGGTCNTGGTCAAAGCTTTTGATCCACATCAANGGCGCGCCGGCATCGCCNAGNTCCGACTCCACCACAACGCCCTCGAACACAAGGCATCGTCCGTTCTGTGCCCAGCGCGTGCGACCGCGGATCANTGTCTTCACCTCCTCTTCGCCGATCTTGAAAGTCTGCTGCTCCAGCCACAACCCTGCCTGACCCAGCACCGACAACGCCTCGTGCGCCGGCGTGCCTGACTCCCAAGTATCCGGCGACGGACCATCTCCCAATCGCCGGCTTTCCACGCGCACCTCCTTGCGNACGGNGGCAAAGTGTCGGTACTGCGTGCGAATGCGTTTGCGATCCGGCGCAATCATCAACTCTCCCAGTACCACGGTCATCTGAGGCACATTATTGGTTGGGTAAAAAGGCTGCCACGACATCGCNCTTTCCGTCTCCGACCATTCGCCCTCGAAAGCCACCACGCGCCCGCGGTCGGTAAACAACGTCTGCAAATATTTCCCCGTGGCGTTGTTGTACGTCTTCACCATCAACTCGCCGTCGCCCCCGCCTTGGTCCGTCTCATAATGGCTCTCGATCATCAATGCCCGNCCGTCGAGNGCCCAGTACACCGTGTCGCTTGAAGTNAATCGCGCCGTCTTGTTCNGCTCCGGGTACTCCACCTCNCCCTGCTGCTCCCACANNCCCGGCTGCTCCATCATGTGCAGTTCCGGAATGGCCGGNGCANTCGCGCGCGGTGGCAGGCCGATTGGATCGTGCACGCTTTGCCAAACCACAGCACNNGCCANGCCCAGCACAATCACCGACAATCCGGCCGCCAAGCCAATCTTATCCCTCCTCTTCAACCCGCCCACCCTGACAGCTGCGTGGCANGCTGCCAAAACAAACATCTTCACCGCCTGTGAAAAGANGCGTACCGTGTCCCCGTGAACGGCCACGCGCCCCACACCNTCGCCCTCCTGCTTGCCGCAGCCCTATTCGGCTGCGGTGACGATCCTGCCGAGCAGCCCGCTGCCGATCCTGACCTTGTTAAACTCCGTGCGAGTGCCGAGGCAGGCCATCCCGGCGCTCAGTTCCAGTTGGGCGAAAAATATCGCACCGGCAACGGTGTTGAAAAGGACATGGCCACCGCCGTCGAATGGTTCCGTCGTTCCGCCAAGTCAGGATACGCCTCCGCCCAGCACAACCTCGCCACTGCCCTTGAGTTTGGCCAAGGCACAACCGAGGACGACACACAGGCACTGGACTGGTATTTGAAAGCCGCCATCCAAGGTTTGCCCGCCGCCCAGTTCAGCCTCGGCCGCATGCACCTGCGCGGGCACGGCACCGANGCCAACGCCACAATCGCCGCGCGCTGGTTTCGACAAGCTGCATCCGAAGGACACCGCGAAGCCATTCTTCACCTCGGATTGATGCACCGCGACGGCCTCGGCTTGCCTCGCGACTTTTTGCAGGCCGGCAAGTTTTTCCTGATGGCGGCCAATCAAGGCGTGCTGGAGGGGCAGGCAGAATACCACCAACTCGCACCTTTGTTGAAACCAGCGCAGCGGGCGCTCGCACAAAAACTGGCCAAAGAAGAAGCCAACAGGCAGGTGCCACGCCCGTCGTTGGGTGGCACGATAGAATTNCGTGATGGCCTTGTGTACACCGCCGGGGGAAAAACACCGTACACNGGAAAAGCCAGCTTAATGCATCCCAANGGCCTCACATCACGCGAAATCCACGTGGAAAACGGCCGCCTGCACGGGTGGGAAAACACCTGGCACCCCAACGGCACGCGCGCCACGCGCGTGCTGTACGACGGAGGCCGGCGGCACGGATCGATGATCGAGTGGTACTCCAACGGCGCGGTCCGCCTGCAGGCCACCAACCACCTCGGCCGACTCCTTAATGCCACCGCCTACAACCCGGCGGGTAAAGCNACCAGCCGGGTGATTGAAGGCAACGGCACATTAGTGATCCACCACTTGGAAGGCTGGAAAACAGCTGAACGCACTTTCATCGAAGGCAAACTCAAAGCCACTCGCCGCTGGGACGCGAATGGGACGGCCTTGGAAGATTAAATTAACTTTTTAATTGTTCGGCAAAATCAACCGGGTGCTGGCCGGGCTTGGGAGAAGACCGCCTCTTTCATTGGTGTGTGCCATGACCGTTTCAGCCAATCTATCATCATTGGATTGATGCGCCGATCCGTCGGCTCGGCTGAACTGTCCCTGGTTGGCTGTCAGGCTCATCACATCGCCAAGGAACTTCGCCCCTTGCAGGTCTTCACCCGACACATTCCGAGTGATTACCATGATNGTGCCTGGCAGTTGTACATCTGCCCCAACACACAGCCCATAGCTGATTGCATNCAATGGCACCGGCCGGCCTTCCCGGGCACTGTATCCTTGCCACTCCTCCGATGCTTTGGCATTAGCCGCCTTTCGCTCCGGGTCACAGGGCGATAACAGGATCTTTGGTGTAAACAATTCCGCTTTCAGTGCGGACGAGGCAAATATGTTGCCCAAATTCATAGCATCCGCTTCACCAAAATGATTTTGCATTCCTCGTGGTGTCAAATGCCACGGTAGGCGATCGTTGTTGTCAAATGAAAACCCAATCATCGCCTTCGTAATTTGACTAACATTGTTTACGCACTTGATGCGATCTCGGCTGGAAGCAGTTCTCGGTTTATTATCGGAGGCTGATTTGCCGTTGTCGTCGGTGTTGTTCTCTTTCTTTTCTGCACCGTCAGTGTTCATTAGCACCGCCAACACGATGGCGAGTGGCGAGATCACTGCACCAGAAACAGCCAACCACTTGCCGCGCAGATCGCCCAAGCCGTTCTTGATGCGTACGATGCCAATGATTCCCAGTGCCAGCCCGGCCAGTCCCAGTGCACCGGTGATGATGAGCAGCAGGATGCCTCCCCACTTGGTAACGCCACCCAGCACCAAAGCCACCAGAGAAACTCCCAGTGAACCAATCGCCATCCCTTCCACCCGCGACTTGGCCGCGGCAAACGGTGCGGCCGCCGTGATGCCCGGCACCTGCGCCAGCGGCACCCATTCCGGCGCACCCTCATGCCAAGCCAAGTCATCAGGCTTCAGCGACCCTTCGGCAAGATACTGGTTGGCAACTTCAAGTGTGTACGGCCCAAACTTCTCCCCTTTGCGACTGACGTGAATTTGCATGTTGTTTAATCGTTGGGTGTATCGAGTATGGGCGAAGGTACACCCTTGTAGTTGCCACCCTTCGCGTTGTTATGTGCCCGTGCCCGGTTGCTGAGGTCAGCATTGTTCGATTGGCTGCCGCTGCCGTCCGCACTACCCGCTTGGCCCATGCCAGTTTTAAGATGGGCCATGATGCGAGGGTTGGTGGCATCGTCGTCATCCGCGCCCAACCACTGGGAGGCCGCGCCAACCGTGGCGCTGGCGG
>PBPF01000040.1 GCA_002724615.1 Verrucomicrobiales bacterium
CGAGGTGCCAAACGGCGGCGTACCGAGCAAGCTGGTTGAGAAGGACTTGTACGAAAACTTGGACAACAAAGGCCGCCGTCCACGGCCAAAGAGCAACCCGGGGCCAAAGGTAGGTGCATTGAAGGGAGGACCGAAGCCGGTGGTGGCGACGAAGGTGATTACGAAGAAGACGGGGCCGACCAAGATCGAGGCAAACATCAAGGGCGCCAAGGAGCTGCACTTGGTGGTGACTGACGCCGGCAACGGGTTCGCCTGCGACTGGGCGGACTGGGCGGTGCCGATGCTGCTCGACGGGGACGGGGTGCCCACACGGTTGACCTCGCTCAAATGGAAGTCGGCGTCAAGTGGGTTTGGCTCGGTGCAGTTGAACAAGAATTGCAATGGACGGCCGATGCGCATCGCGGGACAGTCGGTGCCGTTCGGAATTGGGACGCACGCGAACTCGCTGGTGAGTTACGAGCTGCCGAAAGGGCACAAGTTCGTGAAGTTCATCGCGACGGTGGGACTGGACAACGGCGGCACCGACCAAGGCAACTGCGGCAATTCCGCGAGTGTGCAGTTCCACGTGTTCACGCAGAAGCCGAACTTTGTGCCGGTGGCGGGTGGCGGCGGGCCAGCGAAAGTGAGCGGGCGCACGCCGGAAGAGGCGGTGGGCAACCTGGACGTGCACGAGAAGCTGCAGGCGGAATTGTTCGCGGCGGAGCCGATGATGCTCAGCCCATCGAACATCGACATTGACCACCGCGGCCGCGTGTGGGTTTGCGAGATCATCAACTACCGTGGCCACCGCAACCGCCGGCAGGAGGGCGACCGCATTCTGATCCTCGAGGATACTGACGGTGATGGCAAGGCGGACAAGGAAAAGGTGTTTTACCAGGGGCGCGACATCGACTCTCCCCATGGCGTTTGCGTGCTGGGGACGGTGGACGGAAAAAACACGAAAGTGATCATNAGNGCGGGTGACAAGGTGCAGGTGTTCACTGACGTGGACGGNGATGACAAGCCGGACAAGAAGGAGACGCTCTTTTCCGGCATCGCCGGCAGCCAGCACGACCATGGCATCCACAAGGTGATGTTCGGGCCGGACGGGCGGTTGTATTTCAACTTTGGCAACAGCGGCAAACAGCTTCGTGATAAGGACGGCAAACCGATCACTGACCGCGCGGGCAACGTGGTGAACGACAGCCGCCAGCCGTACCAGCAGGGGATGGTGTTTCGCTGCCAGCTCGACGGCAGCGACCTCGAGACGCTCGGCTGGAATTTCCGCAACAACTGGATGGTGGCGGTGGACAGCTTCGGAACGATCTGGCAGAGCGACAATGACGACGATGGCAATCGCGCCGTGCGCATCAATTACGTGATGGAGTTCGGCAACTATGGCTTTCGTAGTGAACTGACCGGCGCTGGCTGGCGGGCCAACCGGACGAACATGGAGAAGACTGTTCCCGAGCGTCACTGGCATCTCAATGATCCCGGCGTGGTTCCCAACCTGCTGCTGACCGGCGCAGGGTCACCGACGGGAATTTGTATCTACGAGGGTGGGTTGTTGCCCAAGGAGTTTTACGGGCAGGTGATCCATTGTGACGCCGGTCCGAGCATCGTGCGTGCGTACCCGGTGAAGCCGAGTGGTGCGGGCTACACCGCCACGGTCCTGAANGTCCTCGACGGAGCGAAGAAGGATCGGTGGTTCCGTCCGTCGGANGTGCAGGTGGCGCCGGATGGATCATTGATGGTTGCCGACTGGTACGATCCCGGCGTGGGTGGCCACCGGATGGGTGATCTCAATCGCGGCCGGCTCTTTCGTGTGACTCCCAAGGGGCACAAAGGCTACAAGTTGCCTTCGATTGATTTTAAGTCGATGGACGGCCTCATCGCCGCTCTGCAAAATCCGAATAATTCTGTACGGCACATCGCCTGGACCGAGTTGCACAGGCGCGGGGCGGCGGCGAAGGATGCCCTTCTGAAGCTGGCTGCACATGATGACCCACGCCAGCGCGCGCGCGCCCTGTGGCTGTTAGCGAAGGTAAAAGGCAATCTCGTGGCCACGATCGTGCTGGCCACTAAGGACAAGGACGAGAACATTCGCGGCATGGCCCTNCGGATTGCGCGTCAGCACAAGATGGATGTGATTCCATTGATCCGCGAGCTGGCTAGCGACCAAAGCGCGGTGGTGCGCCGCGAATGTCTGATTGCCCTGAGGCATAATCAGAGTGCTGATGCACCGGCATTGTGGGCNAAGCTGGCCAACGCCCATGACGGCAAGGACCGCTGGTATCTCGAGGCGTTGGGCTTGGCGGCCGACAAGCAGGAGAACAAGTTTTTTGACGCTTGGGTGAAAATCGCCAAGATGGGTACCCCAGCGGCGCGCGATATTATCTGGCGCAACCGCGGAACACACGGCGCGAAGTACCTCGCTGATATCGTATTGGACAAGAAAACGCCAAAGGAAGAACGGCCACGCTACATCCGCGCACTGGATTTCATCCCCAAGAGCAAGGAGAAGGACGACGCNTTGGCGCGCATTGCACTGGGTGAGTAGATCGGTGCCGTGTTAGGCGAACCTCGGCGCTATCGCCTCGTGGGCCTTGCGAAGNGAGGCTTCGGTGTTTTCCCAGTCGAGACAGGCGTCNGTGATGCTGACGCCGTACTGNAAATTTTCAAGCGGCNCCGGGAAAGCTTGGCTACCCGCTTTCAAAAAGCTCTCGANCATCACGGCATGGATTGCACGATTGCCGCCGGCGACTTGGGCGGTGACATCCTCCAGAACTCCGGGCTGGCGGTTATGATCCTTGGCGCTGTTGCCGTGGCTGCAGTCGATCATCACGGAAACAGGCTGCTGGCTGGTCTCCAGCATGCTGACGGCCTTGGNAACTTTTTTGGCGTCGTAATTGGGGCCGCTGGCGCCGCCACGCAGGATGAGCTGGATGTCGGGATTGCCGCTGGTGGTGACGGCGGCCGCTTGTCCGCCGGCATTGATGCCCAGGAAAGTCTGCCGCTGGCTGGCGGCCACAATGGCATTGACGGCGGTCTGGAACTCGCCGCTGGTGGAGTTTTTAAACCCGACGGGCATCGAGAGGCCGGAAGCCATCTGCCGGTGGGTCTGGCTCTCCACCGTGCGCGCGCCGATGGCCGCCCAGCAAAGGCTGTCGGCGATGAACTGGGGCGTGATGGGGTCGAGCAGCTCGGTGGCGGTGGGCAGGCCGAGGTCGAGCACTTGCCCGAGGAACTGCCGCGCCTGCCGCAGGCCCTCGGGGATGTTGTATGCACCGTCCAGCTCGGGGTCCATGATCAGCCCCTTCCAGCCAGTGGTGGTTCGCGGTTTCTCGAAATACACGCGCATCACCAACAGAAGTCGATCGTTCAAGTCAGTCGCCAGCGTGGCAAGTTTCTCAGCGTACTCGCGGCCTGCCTTTAAACAATGGATCGAGCAGGGGCCAACGACCACGAGCAGTCGCGGATCCTCGCCGTGGATGATGCGATGGATATCCTCCCGTCCGCGCTGGACGACCGCCGACTGCTCCGCCGTGCGCGGCAGTTCCGCAAGCAGCTCACCCGGCGTGGGTAGCGGCTGGAACTTCTCAATACGCAGGTCTGTGACGGGATCCATTTGGCCGGCGGGTATAAATCCCGCGCTATGGCCACCTGTCAACTCATTTGCGGGAATTGGTTTGAAGGCGTGGCGTAGTCTGGTAGGTTCGCGAAATGAACAAGGCGCGATTGATCTGGCTGGTTCCGGTGGCGTTGCTGGTGGTGTATCTCGTTTGGAAACCGGCGGAGCAACCCCCGGCATCGGTGTTGGTGGCCGAATGGGCAGGCAACCGGCTGGTGATGACCGATGGTGAGCGCAATGCTACCGCGTGGATTGCCGAGGGGCAGTTTTACCCGGATACAGGGGAAAACCAGAATGCTACCCTGCGTGCGCGACGCCATGTGCTGGAGGGGCCGCCGGGGCCAGTGGCGTTTCTGGCGCCGGGCGAACCAGGGATGTTGCCACTGCGTTTGCGCGTAGACAACGAAGCACACTGGGAAAAGCTCGGCCTGTGCATCAAGGCAGCGCGTGGGGCGGCTTCCGGCACGGCACTGGAGGCGTTACCTCCCATGTGCGAAGCTGCGACGGTGGAGGAGACGGACGGGGTCCGCATGGTTCGCTTTCGACTGAAAGGCGTGCGGATGTACCGGCCGATCATCGACGAGAAACTGAAAGGCGAGGTTGATGCGGGCGCGATGCGGGCGCTGGGGCTGCGTGTGATGGCGGAACACCCTGCGGTGGTCAAGAGCATGAAACCCAACCCTACGCCAGAGGATGTGTTGGCGCATTTTCGCTCTGAATTGCCAAAGGAGGAGGTGGATGCGTGGTATGCAATGGCGATCGAGCAAAGCCGGGCGTGGCAAGAGGCAGTGCCGGTGATGGCGCGAGATGACCAGGGCAAGCCGCAAGTCCGGCATCGAGAATGGCGTTTTCAGGTGCCCGGTGCAAACGAACTGCCGCCGGATTCGGCCTTAAGTCTGCGTTTCCCGATGGGGATTCATGCCAACGTTGGCGTGAATCCGGCGGAACGCAACGCGATCCTGAGCCGAATGCAAGGCCAGTTGTTCCCGGTGGAGATACATGTTTTGGGTGAGGGAAATCCAAAGGTTATGAGGTCAGACTTCACGGCGGGCACGGTGCATGAGGTTGCCCTAAAGCCGGAGTACTTCACGCGGGAAGGCAACCTGACGTTCGGCATTTTCAACTTTTCCGGAATGCCATCGATACAGGGGAGGCTGCCTTCGCCGGCGGTATCATTGAGCGTGCCGTTCTGGCAAGGTGGACTGGAACTGCGCCAGCCGGTGGTGGATGAGGCAGTCTTTTCGCTCGCAATATTGGAGCGGTTTCTTGAGGAATTTGCAGCGCTAAGGGAATCACGCATCGGCCTCGAGGCTTACAAGCGGCGGGTCGAGGAATTGGACGGACAGGGCCGTAACCGCGAGGCCGACTGGCTTTATGAGCAGTTAACATTGATCGAGCCGGAGAACGCCACCAACTGGATTCGGCGCGCCCACAACTTGTCCCGCAACCTTGCGGCCAGTGAGCGTAATTTCTCCCACCGGCTTGGGCACGTGAAACAGGCCATCTCGCTGCTGCGCGATAAAGCTCAGGAGAAATTGCCCGACAACCCGGCGCTGCACTTGGCCTTGGCGGAAACTTTTCTTCACAAGATTGCTGGTGTGAGCGACGGGGCCCATCGATTTTACCAGCGCACCTGGGTGGGATCCATGTCCACCAACCTTTGGCCGACTGTGGATGCCTGCATTCAGGCCAAGGGTCGACCCGACTGGGACGTGCTGGCCGATCCAAAAACCCCCGAAGACATCGCGAGGGTCAAACGCCTGAGAGAGTATTTTCGTATGGACCCAAAATTGATGCGGGAGGTGGATGAACTTCACGGTGCGGTGGAAATTCCTGGCGAGGGTAATGGAACAATTACAAAACAGGTTGGTCTCGAGTGGCGCCTACCGGAGACGCACGCAATCTACTGGGCACAGCGCGGCCTGCAATTCTGCGGCGATGATTTTCGGATGCGGACTGACTTGGAACAAGTGATCGATCAGGCCATGCAGGTGACGGCGCAACGCGGACGCATCATTGTTAACCCACACTTGCCTGGATTTGAACGCGATTACTTAACCGGGAGGAACTGGATCTATGGGAAGCGACTGGATTTTCTGCTCAAAGTGGACGCCATTTTCCGACAGGAGATGGCCACGAATCCCGGCCTGCGTTCTGGCCATCAGCAGTTTCTCGTGGGGGCGGTGGGCGACCTGTTTATGCACAATCGTATACCGGAATCCCGCTTTTGGTTTGCAAAGCTGTTGCGAGATTATCCAGTGGACGAGCCGCCAGAATGGGAGGAGGTGTGCCTTGATCGTTGGCAGGCCCGGTTGGTCGCTAATGACGGCAAGGAAACGGTGCCGTACTTGGAGAGCCTCGTGAAGCGGGCTTATACGCTGCTGGCCTACGATGAGGATGCGATGGCGTTTGGCAATCTTCGTGCCGCACGGATGCTGCATGCGCGATTGGATGAGAAAATGCGCAAATCCATCCCGCCATTCCCCGCCCTGCACGACGAGACGCTCAAGTCCAGCCTTACTACGATGGACAAGGATGTCCCCAAGCTAGCCGACGCCTTGCGTCAGAGACTGAGTCTCGAGGCCAAGGCCATGCCTATGCCGGGCTTTCCCACCGTGATGCAGCCGGCGCTGGATTGACCCGTGTGAAGAACAATTGCTTGTGTGCCATGGCGCACGCGGGGAAGGTGTGGATGGTCAGTCGATTCCGGCGGACCACAAGGAGGTTGCATGAATCCAAACTGGTTGCGCCGTGGAATGGCGCTGGTGTTGTTATTCTATTTATCAATTTTCTTTCAAGGCTGTGCGGGCCCGGGAGTAAATGGGCATGACCTGCGAGGCGGGGTGGGACCGGCAGGCAGTGTGGTGCGGTCGGAGTTCCGGTTTGCCATGGCGGAGGGAAACATCCTCATCACGATAGGCGATCGGGCGATCCAGGGGCGCATGGAGATGGATGGGCTTCAGGTAAAGGAGGAAGAGGTAATGGCGCTGGCGGAGGCACAGCCGGCGCGTGTGAAACTGCGGTTTGTGACGGACCAGATGGACACACGACAGGCGATCAACGGGGCGATGAACTCGGACAGCGAACGAGGACCGTTGTCTGGACGGACTTTAATTGGCAATCGTGCGGCGGACCGCTGGAGTTTCCAACTGGATCGAGGTATTGCGACGCCCACACAGGCGCAGGCGATGCGGGAACTGGAATTGGGATTTGGCCAAGGATTTTACCCCAAGGAACCTGTGGCGTTGGGGGAATCCTGGGAACTGCCGGCGACGGCGGTGAAACAGTGGCTGGGGCACGAGTTGATCCGTTCGCAAGGCACGGCTCGTTTTACGCTGGAGTCAGTGACCGAGCGGGGAGGTGAGCGATGCGCCAAGGTGGCGGTGGAAATCAACGCTGGCGGGCGGCTAAATGATCCGGATGGAAACGAACTGGAGTTGTCAATGGGACTGGAGGGGCACATTTATCGGTCGCTGGAGTCACACGTGGACATGGCCGGAGAGTTGACAGGATTGATGGTGCTGGAAGGTGAAGTGCGGCGCGATGGCACGGTGATCGGCTTGAAGGTGACGGGGCCGGTGAAGGTGACGGGCTCTAGTCGGCGCCATCGGCCATCGACGGCGCGCGCGGATTAAATTTTTCCTAAAGTGCGCCTCAAGGTCGCCGATAGATGAGGTGAACACAACCGATTATCGGGAGACGGTTGGGGCAGGCTCGGCTACCCAACCTGGCCGGATGCGGGCGCAGGAAGCGCCACGGCAACGGGAACGCAAACCGGTCCTACGGCACACGAGCCATTTGACTGCCGCTTGCGGATGGCGGATCCGCACAGCGGCTGTCTTTTTTTCTGTGTAAATTTCCAAGAATTCTTGCGGACAAACTTGTGAGGTTTGCCTAGACTGCGGCCATGAAACGGATTTTCGCATTATGCCTTTTGGCTGGCGCGCTGGCACTGCACGCGCAGGAAGCCAAGCCATTGCCGCCCGGGTTGAAGGCGCTTCTGGCCAAGGCCGAGGGAGGCGATGCCGAGGCACAATGGAAGCTGGCCGATGCATACACATTTGGCCGCAATGTTGCCATCAACCGGGATGAGGGGTTTGTGTGGGCCTCCAAGGCTGCCGGGCAGAATCACCCCAAGGCACTCTTCATGCTCGCCGGGATGCACCGGTATGAATTCAAGGCCAAGCGCGATCTGGAAAAAAGCGACCAGTTGTTCAAGCAGGCATTTCCAGGCATGAAGGCTGCAGCGGAAAAGGGCGACGCCCGTGCGGCCATGATGCTGGCTGATATGTATTTCAGCGGTACCGGCATTAAGCAGGACAAGTCTGAGGGTAACAAATGGTACCGCAAGGCTGCCGATCTTGGGCTGGCGCGGGCAAAATACATAGTGGGTTACCGCTTGCGGTTTGGCGACGGCGTGAAGCCAGACCGAGCTGCTGCCGAAAAGCTGTTTACTGGCGCGCTCAAGGAACTTACTGCCATTGGAGAAAAAGAAAACGATGCGGATGCCCAGAATCTGGTGGGTCTCATGCACGCCTCCGGCTGGGGCACGCCGCTTGATTATAAAAAGGCCATTTCCTGGTATTCGAAGGCCGCAGAAAAAGGGCACACGGCCGCTCAATTCAATTTGGGCATCCAGTACAGCAATGGCCGCGGTGTTTTGAAGGATGAGTCCAAGGCCGTGGAGTGGTATCTCAAGGCCGCCGCCAAGGATCATTTGTGGGGGCGGTTTTACCTCGGCATTCACTTTTATCGTGGTGACGGTGTGCCGAAGGATATCAATAAGGCCAATCAGTATTTCCAAGGCATTCTCGAGGAATGCACCGAGGAGGCCGAGCGCAACAACGCACGTGCCCAGTACACATTGGGTGTCTTAAACCGCAACGGTTGGGGTGTGCCACGCAATTATCAAGATGCTTTAAAGTGGTTCACGAAGGCGGCAGACCAGAACTACTCCATTGCCATCTACAGCCTCGGCGGGATGTTGGAGAGCGGCTTGGGGGTTCCCCGCGATGGCGCGGCAGCGGTCAACAAATACAAGCAGGCAGCCGAGTTGGGAAGTGTGTCCGGGCAGTACCGATATGGTATCTGCCTGCTCAATGGAACGAATGTCAACCAAGACATCAAGGCCGGACTAGATTGGATGAAGAAGGCTGCTGACCGGGATTACACATCGGCGCAGATGGAACTCGCCCAGCGCTATGCTCAGGGGCGGGGCATTGAGGCAGATGTTAAACAGGCCACCTACTGGTATCGTCGTGCGGCGGAGGGCTGCAACTACATTGCATTGCAGGAGATCAGCAAGCGGACTTTGCAAGGGATTGGCACGGAGAGCGATTTGTTAAAGGCAATTGAGTGGAATCGCATGCTGGCGCAACTGAAGTTGGAAGAGATGAGTAATCCTGCTCAGGCACTTGCCACTCGTAAGGGAGCAGCCTCTGTCATTCGCGACGTGCAATGGAGGCTGGCGGCGGGTGAGCCCGCCAAATTGCCATCCATTGCCGAGATTCGCCAAAAGGCTGGTGAGGGTGACGTCCAAGCCCAGTTTTTGCTCGGCCTGTCCCAAGTGGAAGGTTTGGGCGTGCCTCAGGACAAAAAAACCGGCATGGCCACGCTGACCAAGGCTGCGGAGGCGGGGTCGGCAGAGGCGCAGTTTTACCTTGGCTTAAAGCAGGATGAAGCCGGGCGTGGCCAGCGCGATGATCAGGCTGTGGTGCGTTGGTACGAGATGGCGGCGAAGCAAGGTCACGCGGGTGCTCAGAATAGTCTGGGAGTGAAGTTGGACTCCGGCGACGGCGTGGCACGCGACTTGAATCGCGCGCTGGATTTGTACCGGCAAGCAGCCGAGCAGGGCCATGCACGCGCGCAGTTTAACCTGGCCGCGAAGTTGGATGCTGGCGAGGGTGTGGCACGCGATGCCGCTGTCGCTGCTGACTGGTATCGCAAGGCAGCCGAGCAGGGCCATGTCGAGGCGCAGAACAACTTGGCCGTGAAACTGGAGCAGGGCGATGGTGTTGAGAAAGACCTGTCCGCTGCCCTGAAGTGGTATCTGCGAGCCGCCAATCAGGGCCACGCCGCTGCGCAAAACAATCTGGGCAACCTTTACCATGAAGGGCAGGGTGTTGAGAAAGACATGGCGCAGGTCTTCAAGTGGTGGGGTCTGGCCGCCATTCAAGGACAGGCCGACGCCATCAAAGGCCTTCGCTCGTTGCCAGGTCAGGTTAACAACACCAAGCTCAACGAAGGCCGCGATCTAATCAACCAATTCGTGCCTATCTCCGAATGAAGCAACTCCTTTTAATCTTTATCGTTTCTCTGGCCGGCTGTGTGGGGCCGGGCAATAACGCGCCGGACTTCGTGATGCGAAACGGGATGTACTATCACGCGGCGACCGGCGAGCCATATAACGGTACATTCGACTACACTTCAGAAGGTAGCCGTTACCGTGGCACGATTGCCAGTGGCAAGCGTGAGGGAGTGTTTGCCGAGTGGTATCCCGGTGGTCGCAAGAAGTTTGAGATTCCTTATCGGAATAACCGCCCAGACGGAAGGGCGGTCACATGGTTTGAAAATGGAGAGGTGCGTTCGGACATCACTTTCGCGAACAACCGGTTGGTCAGGGGAGTGACTTACTCATCTGATGGTCGGGAGGCCAGCCGCATCACCGACGGCACTGGTACATTGACTGCGTATTTTAACAATGGCCGGCCCAGTTGGGAGAAAACCTATCAGGATGGGGTGCGCGTCCGTCAGCGAATCTTCCACGACGATGGCACTCTTAAGTCGGAGAACTAAAAAACCCCGCCTGTGGATGGCGGGGTCGTGTGTTTAAAGATGTTTTAGTAGAGCAGCTTTTTCCAGCTCTTGCCGCCCTTTTTCTCGATGGTCTTAAGTTCTTTTTGGCGCTCCTTCAGGATGCTAGCCATCTCGCGCTTTACCAGCGTCCAGTTGATGCGGCGCAGGTTCTTGCGGTAGGCGTCGGTGGCCTCCTCGCGGAAGAACCGTGGGCCACCTGAGTACCCCGCTTGTTGGAAGCGGTGGATCGAGATTTTCTCGAGCAGCGTAAACTGTTGCCGCGGGCGCCCGCGTGTCTTCGTCGGAAACGTGCTGTACGGTGTGCCGTTGTTTTCCAGCCACTGGCTGAATGCCGCCATCAGGTCCGGCTTGGTGGCCGCCCAGTTGACTCGGAAGGTATGGCTAGTGGAGGGGCCACCGTTGCGGGCTGCTTTGCCGCCGGTTTCCGTCAAGGCCCCTTCCTTGCGAGGGCTCTTCTTTGCCTTGGACACAAAATCGCGATTTTCCTTATTGGACAGGAACGGGCCTTGGCCACTGCCAAGTTCACGGTCCAGTTCCCAAAGGAATATACGATTGATGACAGTTTTTGGGAGCTTGGATAAATCTGAGAAGTCCCAGTCTGCTTTGCCGAGCGACTCTTTGCTCCAAGTCTTCAGTTTTGTTGTTTCCATGTTGATAGGCCCGACGCCATGCGCCGGGGGATGCGTTGTGGTCAGCCGTTAATCTCGGTTCAGACGGAAAAAAGTCAAGCCATGTTTCTTATAAAAGCTAATTATGTATTCCTTAGCATAGTTAATGTATTTGAATACATCAATGCAGTGCCGCCAAGCTGTCCTCCTGAGGCAAAAATTGAATGAAGCGAGAAGCAATAAAATGGTCGTTTCCATGGCAAGTGCTTCCGAGTACGCTGGTGGCATGAGATTGTGCGGGATCGGTTTCTGGATGCTGCTGTCGATGGGGGCGTTGGCGGCGGAACCGGTTGGTGTGCTGGACCGGTTGACGGGAATGTTTTCGGACTTGGCGGGTGCACTGGTGTCGTTGGCTACGGCCGTGGCATGGTGGGGCTTGGGAATGGCAGGGTTGGGATTCGTGATGGGTGGCTTGGGGGCGTTCTTGCTGTGGAGGGCCATGCGAAACCAGAGCTGGCTTGATGGCCCTTGGGAATGGTGCAAAAAGGTGCGTTGGATTTGGGCCGTGTTGCTGGTGGTCTTATTTTCACTTGGTGGATGCAGCTCGGGCTTGGTTTGGGGCGCGGGGCATGGCGCGAAGACTTGGGTGCTTGAAGGACAGTTTCTCGAGAAATCTGCCGGCCACTTATATGCAACCTTGATGATTTTCCGTGCGGAGGCCCGGCAGGAGGCAGGTGCCCCAGCGCAGTTGCTGGAAAAGGACATCGGCCGCGTGATCGGCGCCGCTCGGCAGGCACAGGAGCTTGGAGAACAAGCGGCGCAAATCGAGGCGCGCGCGCGGGAACGTTTCCGCTCTTGGGCAGAGGATCAAAAGATGACGGGGGTCAAGCGATGGTTGCTGGAGCACGTGATGGAATTTCTATGGACCGAACAGGCCATGGTGCAGTTGGATGACAACGAGGCGGCCGCGCTCATAAAGCAGGCAGCCGCGCTTGACCAACCGGAGGACGAGCGCGAGGTTGCACGACGCGCGATGGAGCGGGTGACAGCAGGCTTCGAGACTGCCGCAGTCCAGTACATTCACTCAAATGTGATGGCCATTCTGTGGCCAATCATCATCGGTACACTTTTCTTTTCGTTCCTCCCGTTGTTTCTATTTTGGGTCTCATGGTGGTTAAAAGGCAGTCCGTCAAAGCCCCCTGCCGAGGAACCGCCGCCAGCCGTATGATTCTTTTTGCATCACCAAAAGTGCGCTTGCGCACCGGCTGCCTTCGGTCCAGAATCCGCGCGCGTCCAGTATTATTGAACCGGATAGATTAATCATGATTCGCAAATCCAAGATAATTATTGCGGTCGCCAGCGTGGCCAGTTTTACCGGTCAGGCGGCTGACCCGGCGTTGATTGCCAAGGGCAAGCTTCTGTTTGTCACCAAAATCTGCTCGCAGTGCCACCAGTACGACAAGAATGTGCCCGCGCCGGCGGGCATCGCGCTCAAGGCACCCTCGTTCGTGGGTGGTATCTGGGGCAAGGAAAGCGAGGTGACCGTTGGTGTAGGTGGCCCCAAGAAAAAGGTTAAGGTCGACTTGGCCTACTTCAATGAGTCCGTGCGCGAACCGGGCAAGCTGGTGAAGGTGGGCGCAGTGGCAGCCATGCCGCAGGTGCCGCTGGTGAGTGATGACGAGCTCAAAGCGCTGGCGGCATACGTCGAGTCGCTTGGCAGTGGCAAGGGCCCGNCTGGTGGCGGTATCGTGGCCAAGGGTGCTTTACAGAATTTCCGCTACCGCGTTTACAACGGTTCGTGGGACAANCTCCCCGACTTNGAAAAGCTCAAGCCGGTGACCAGCGGNAAGGCGGACAGCGGCATTGCCGACACAAACCTTTCTAAGAAGCGCGACAACTTNGGCATTGTCATTGAGGGCGAGTTGCCCATCAAGACGGCAGGCAAGTATCAATTCAAGTTGGCATCGGACGACGGCTCGCGCCTGCGCGTGAATGGCCGCGTTGTGATTGATAACGANGGCGTGCATGGCGTGGTGACCAAGACCGGCTCCATCGACCTCAAGCCGGGCAATGCGCTTGTGCGGATTGAATTTTTTGAGAAAGGCGGCGGCGAGCATCTTTCGCTGGATCTCTCCGGCCCCGGCATCAAAAAACTCCAGCTTGCCCGCAACACCGCGCCGCAGGGCGGCAAGAAGCCCAGCTTCCCCACAGGCAACCCCATCAAGCCGGTCAACGGCGAGGCCGTCATGTACCGGAACTTCATACAGGGTGCCACCCCGCGCGGCATTGGTGTGGGCTATCCNGAGTTGCTCAACATTTGCTTCGACGCCAATGTCCTGAACTATGCCATGCTCTGGCACGGCCCCTTCATGGATGGCGCGCGCCACTGGAACGGCCGCGGTCAGGGATTTCAGCCGCCCTCGGGTTATTATCTTGTACCACTGCAAAAGACCCAGCCATTCGCGCAACTTGCCGATGACAAGGCCGAGTGGCCCGCCGTCAAACTCGGCAACAACGACGACGGTCGCGCCCAAGGCATGAGCTTCCGTGGCTACCGATTGGTGGAAAAACGCAGGCCCGTGTTCCTGTATTCCGTCGGCGACATCAAGGTGGAGGACTATGCGATACCGCAAGCCGGNGCATTTCCATCGTTCATACGGCAGATCACACTCACTGGCAGTGGAGCCGTCACCTACCTTGCCGCAGCAGGTGACATCGAGCCGGCAGGCAACGCATGGAGCTTGGACAAGAAGTTGAAAATTAGCTTCGAGGATGGCGCTAAGCCCGTGCTTATTGAGAGTGGCGGACGCAAGGAGTTGCGCTTCAAGCTCAACGTGAAGGGCAAGTCTACCATTCGTCAGAAGTACGAATGGGATTTTAAGTAAACTTGAACAGAGATTTTGACATGAAGAAACTCACCTTCCTAATCGCGGTGCTTGCCGCCGGCTTTGCGTATGGGCAAAAGAACCCCACCGAGGCCGACTACTATCCCATCACCATTCTGCCTGTGCCCGAGGGCGTAGTGCTTGAGGCCAGCGGACTTTGCATGCTGCCGAATGGCAAACTCGCTGTCAGCAGCCGTCGCGGCGACATCTACACCGTGGCCAACCCACTCGGCAAACCGGACGGNATGAAGTTCAATCTCTACGCCAGTGGACTCCACGAGCCCCTCGGCATCCACATGCACAAGGGTGCCATGTACGTAACNCAGCGCTGCGAAGTGTCGCGCCTCACCGACGAGGACGATGATGGTCGCGCCGATCTCTTTGAGACTGTCAGCGACGGTTGGGCCGTTACCGGTGACTATCACGAGTATGCCTTTGGTTCGCAATTCGACCCTCAAGGCTACATGTGGGTCGTCCTCTGCCTCACGGGATCTTTTAATAGCAACGCCCCCTACCGTGGCTGGTGCGTGCGAGTGACACCNGACGGCAGGATGATCCCCACTGCCAGCGGNATTCGCAGCCCCGGNGGCATCGGTCTCAACCATCTCGGCGATGTTTTTTACGCCGACAANCANGGCCCGTGGAATGGATCCAGTTCTCTCAAGCACCTNAAATCGCATTCCTTCCAAAGCCACCCCGCTAGTTTCCGCTGGTGGAATTTGCCACTCGTGCAGAAATACATGGGGCCCAAGCCCCCGGTTACCCCCAATAGCAACAGCCGTACACCCAAGGAACAAGCGCGTGTGAAGGAATATGTTCCGCCCGCTTGCGTCCTGCCTCACGGCAAGCTCGGCAATTCCACCGCCGGNTTTGCCTTTGCCAGCAACNACAAGTTCGGCCCATTCAAAAATCAGCTGCTCGTCAGCGACCAGACCCATTCCGTGCTCAACCGTGTNATCCTCGAGAAGGTCAACGGCGTCTACCAAGGCGCAGCCATCACCTTCCGNCGCGGATTNGGCAGCGGCAACATTACCGCGTTTTACGACGAGAGCGGCGCGCTCTTCGCTGGCGGCACAGACCGAGGCTGGGGCGCGCGNGGCGGAAAGCGATTCGCTCTTGAGCGCGTAAACTGGACNGGCAAGATGCCTTTCGAGGTGCACGAGATGCGCGCCAAGCCCGATGGTTTTGAGCTGACCTTCACGCAGGAGGTTGATCCAAAGACCGCCGGCGATGTGGCCAGTTACTCAATGAAGGCATGGACTTACATCCTGCGCGCCCAATACGGCAGCCCGGAGGTGGATCACGTGACTCCCAAGGTTACCGCTGCCACGGTTGCCGCCAACAACAAGAGCGTCCGCCTCAAGGTCGAAGGCCTTGTGAGAGGCCACGTGCATCATTTGGTGTCCAGCGGCATTCGCTCCAAGGAAGGTCTCCCTCTTCTGCACCCGAATGCCTATTACACACTGAACGAGATTCCGAAGAAATAGAATCGATCGGATTCTTATACCCG
The DNA here is from genome assembly GCA_002724615.1 of Verrucomicrobiales bacterium. Classification (GTDB taxonomy): domain Bacteria; phylum Verrucomicrobiota; class Verrucomicrobiia; order Limisphaerales; family UBA1100; genus UBA6614. The sequence goes on from PBPF01000040.1 coordinate 15,430, forward strand.
CGCCAGCTATGGCGCGGTTTTTTTATTTGTTGTTGAGATAGACCGCCGCGATAGCTTCACCAAGCCGCACAATGCCTTTGGTGGTGATCACGAGCATCTTTTCCTGTGGTGGCAGGTTGAAGGTTTTCAGGTGGATGAAGTTGGGGTCGGCGGCGGCGACTTTGGCGAAATCGGCGACGACGTCGAGTTTGTTGAGGCGCTCCACGTCGGTGGGCGGTTGTTGGCTGACGTACCATTTCAGCTT
>PBPF01000041.1 GCA_002724615.1 Verrucomicrobiales bacterium
AATGCGCGCGTATGGGGCGAAGCATGGTGCCCAACTCGGCCAACAATTCGTCGAGCCCCTGCTTTTTCCGGGCGGAGATAGCGACGGCGTGGTCGTGCTCGCGCAACCAGTGGAGGTTTCCGTTGCGGGCAGGGAGGAGATCAGTTTTGTTGAAGACCATAAGGGTGGGCTTGTCGTCGGCCTGAATCTCCTTGAGCACCTCGTTGACGGCGGCGACTTGCTCTGCCGCAGCGGGGTTGGCGGCGTCGACAACGTGCATGAGGAGATCAGCCTCAACGACTTCCTCGAGGGTTGCCTTGAATGACTCGACAAGTTGGTGAGGCAGCTTGCGAATGAACCCAACAGTGTCGCTCAAGAGGGCGTTCTGGTTTGTAGGCAGACGTACGCGGCGGGTGGTAGGATCGAGGGTCGCAAAAAGCTTGTCCTCGGCGAGCACAGCGGCACCGGTGAGAGCATTGAGAAGAGTGGACTTTCCAGCGTTTGTGTAGCCGACGATGGAGACGAGTGTCCAGTGACTTCGCTGACGTCCGCGTCGTTGGGTAGTGCGATGTTTCTTGACCTCTTCAAGATCGCGGCGCAGCCGCGAGATGCGCTCAAGGATGCGGCGACGATCAACCTCCAGTTGTGTCTCGCCATCTCCGCGCATTCCGATGCCGCCTTTCTGGCGCGAAAGGTGCGTCCAGAATCGCGTGAGGCGCGGGAGGATATGCTGCAGCTGTGCGAGCTCTATCTGCATCTTGCCTTCGCGGGTGCGGGCGCGCTGGGCAAANATGTCGAGGATGAGAGCGGTACGGTCGAGCACTTTACAGTCAAATAATCGCTCGAGGTTGCGGGTCTGGGCAGGAGAAAGTTCGTCGTCGAAAATGACGGTGTCGACGGCNCCTTGTTTGCAGCGGTCGGCAAATTCAGCCGCCTTGCCCTTGCCGATAAAAGTGGCTGCATGCGGGCGGTCGAGTTTCTGGAGTCCGTCGCCGATGATCTCTGCCCCGGCAGTGCCAGCCAACTCTGCGAGTTCCTCCAGCGACTCGCGGGCGTCTATGGGGCTGCCGTTCTTCAGNTCTGCGCCAACAAGGAAGACTCGCTCGATGTCGCCATGGTTTTCCGCGAGGGACTTCACTGGAGCAAATCAAGAATGCGCTGGGCGGCTACGGTGGGGTTTTCGCTGGGTGAAAGTCCGACGGGAATCGCCCCGTGCATTTTGCGAAACCAAGTTTGTTGTCGTCTTGCGAACTGCCACGTTCGGGATTTTACCAAGGCGATGGTTGCGGGCAAGTCCCGTTCACCGCGCAGGTGCTCAATAACCTGTTTGTAACCGAGGGCTTGTTGGGCGGTGCGGTTGGTTTGAAGGTCGGGAAGGANTGCCTCGGTTTCCGCAACGANTCCGTCGGCAAANATTTGGTCCACGCGGGTGTCAATGCGCTGNCGTAAATCTTCGGGCGCGCGTTGGAGTAGGAAAAANTGGGGCGGTGNTTGTCCGGTCCACTCGGCCCGTTGGGCGGAGAAGGGTTTCCCCGTGAGNCGAATGACCTCCACCGCGCGCACGAGGCGTCGGCGATTNTGGCGATCTATTTTGCGGAATGTTTCTGGGTCTTTTTTCTCAAGTTCGGCAAGAAGTGCTGCAGAGTCCATGGCCTCNAATTCGGCTCGCAATCTTTCATTTGCTCCTGGCGCTTCACCCAATCCTTCCAGCAATGCCTTGAAATACAGGCCTGTGCCTCCGCATANAATTNCTCTNTTTTTCCTCNTANGCACCTCCTCCACGCGCTCCACAAACCGTGCCGCATCGAAGGTCTCGGAAGGCTCAATAATATCGATGAGATGGTGAGGCACGGATGCGCGTTCCGTTGTTGTGGGCTTGGCTGTGCCCTTGTCCATGCGCCGGTAAACCTGCATGGAATCAACGGAAACAATTTCTCCTCCGAGAGTCTGGGCGATTTCAACNGCAATGGAACTCTTGCCGNCNGCAGTAGGGCCGGCGATGTAGATGTGGNCCGACATTCTTCAGTCGGGTTTTTCCTCGTCTTTGTCCGCTTCCTGCTCTTCTTCCTCTTCCCCACGTTCGCGGTCTTCGCGCCACGCGATGACGAAAAGAAGNGCGACTCCAACNACAATTGCACTGTCTGCCACGTTGAATGCCGGCCATTGGAGCCTTTCGCCGTTTGATTGATTGATTCCGATTTCCACAAAATCAACCACACTACCGCGAAAGACTCTGTCAATCATGTTTCCTAGTATTCCCCCAATGAGTAGACCAAAGGACAAGCGTCCAAGTGGCTTGTGGAACTCAAAGTGATGTCTAAAGTAGATCAGCGCGCCCAGTGCTATGACGGAGACGAAGGCCAGCATATTATTGCGGCCGCTTAGAATACTAAAGGCCGCTCCGCTGTTGGTGCGATGGATGATATTGAAAAACCCTTCTATGACGACAATTTCAAAGTCGACACCCACGTTTTCCATGTACTCATCCATCTGCTTGCGGCTTTCTGCACGTCCCTCAGGAGTTGGGGCTTTTCGNATATCGTGCTTAAACCCTTGATANATGAAATACTCCCGCTGATGCGGAGATCCTTCNCTTCCAGGATCTGCTGGCAGTCGCTGGACNACCATGAACTTGGTCAGTTGATCCAGTGCAAGGAATGCAAGNGCAACAAATATGACAAACCGCTCCTTCCAGAAGGGAACNTCCTTAACTGCCAGTGCCTTNTCCCGGCCTTGGATTTCCTCGNTCTCGCCCTTTTTATTTGGCACGATGCTGCGGGGTTAGGTCCGCATTGGCATGAGGACGTAGAGAAATGGAGTGTTGCTCTTGAGAATGCCGGCACTGAGCTTGTCCTTCAACTCAATGTACACCTCATCGGATTCAAGCACCTTGAGGGGATCCATTAAGAANCCTGGATTGAACGCCACTTCNATCTCGGGGCCGTTATAGTTNATGGCAAGACTTTCACGTCCCTCGCCAACATCAGGGCTGTTGGCGTTGATGGTGAGGTTGTTGTCAGCAAACTTCAGATTTACGGAATTGGCCTTGTCGCTCGTAACCTGATCGGCGCGTCGCAATGCATGCAGGAGTTCTTCTCGCACCAATGTGACACGCTGTTCGGTGTCCTTGGGAATCACTTGTTTGTAGTCGGGATACTTGCCTTCCACAAGTTTGGAGTAAACCTTGATGGGTTCGCCTCCCTCCTGTGTNAGCGTGAATTCCACCTGTGTGTCGCTCATGCGTATGGACNCCTCCCCCTCATTGCCGAGCAATCGAGTGAGTTCGCCAACTGCCTTGGCTGGCACGATAAACTCTGCCTTTGCTCCCTCGCCCTCCATCTCCTCCTCCACAAGGGCCAACCGCCTTCCGTCTGTAGCCACGAAACTCAGATTATGCCCGTCTAGTTTCATGTACAGTCCATTCAACACATANCGCGACTCATCTGTGGAGATNGCATAGGCNGTCTTGCGAAGCATCTCTCTAAATTTTCCCTGCGGTACTGTCGCCTGTCCNCTTTCCTTGAACTTCGGAAGCGGTGGAAATTCTTCGGCCGGAATTCCGTGCAGCTTGTACTTGGACGCCCCGGCAATCACAGAGCACAATTCCTTCTTGCTCACGTCCAGTTCGATTTCGCTGTTTTCAATCTCTCGCACCAGTCCGAACAACCGCTTAGCAGATAATGACGTGCTCCCTTCACTTTCCACATTGGCGGCAACTGCACATTCCACGCTAACGTCCAGATCGGTTGCCCGCAGTTCAAGGCGCTTTCCGGATGCACTCAACAACACGTTGGCCAGCACAGGAAGCGTACTGCGTGTGCCAACGACGTTTTGCACGGCTTGTAGGCCATGTACCAATTCCTCTTTGCCAATGGTGATTTTCACAACCCCCTACTAAGTAACCTCAACACAAAGTGTATCACTATTAATAAGGGCTGTGGATAAAGCAAACAACTGGGGCCGTCAAGGAATCTGCAGGGAAACAGTGCCCAAATTGTACACAGGCGATGTCCGTAAGTGGGTGGAAGAAATTGGACAAGAGCAAGGGAGCAATGGAAGGGGAGGGATATTCGGGGGTGGTTCACGACTTGTCGACATGTCGAACACGATCGATGATATGGGGGAGAATATTCGAGATGGCATCGATGTCGGAAGGGGAAGATTCGCGGCCGAGCGAAAGNCGGATGAGGGAGTTGGNCTCCTCGGGGGGNGCGCCCATCGCAGTTATAACGTGGGANGGAGTGACAGAGCCGGAAGAACAAGCGGATCCACTGCTGGCGCAAATTCCCTCCATATCGAGAGCGGAAAGGAGGGCGATGCTGTCGGNGTCGGCGACGGTGAAGGCAACGGTGTTGGGNAGGCGGTTGTCGCGGGAACCTCGGAAGGTGACCCCGTCAATGGAAATGACGGATTCCAGAAGGCGGCTGTAGAGGTCGGGCATATTTGGAGTGGCAAAGACAGGAACGCGGACGAATCGCTCGATGGCTTCGGTCAGGCCGATGATAGCGCATAAATTTTCCGTGCCGGGACGACGGTCGTTTTCGTGTGCGCCACCATGGAGAATNGGAGGCAATTGGAGGGGAGATCGCACAAAAAGCAATCCTGCACCCTTGGGACCGTGAATTTTGTGAGCGCAAACCGAAACAAGATCTGCCCCAAATTGAGAAATGCCAGAAAAAGGGAGTTTTCCCAAAACCTGCACCGCGTCAGTGTGAAAAAGAATGCCGTTATTGGCACAAAATTCGCCAATCTCTGCTACAGGCTGGATGGTGCCCACTTCGTTGTTTGCCGCCATAAGCGACACCAGCACAGTATCAGGTTTAATCGCATCGATTATCGACTCTGAAGAAACGAACCCCTCTTCGTTTGGGGCGACTTTGGAAACCTCGAAACCGTGCTTTTTCGCAAGATATTCACATGGATGCAAAGAGGCCTCATGTTCAATAGACGAAGTCACAATGTGTTGCCCATTGTCCATTCTGGACAAAGCCCCAGCGACAATTGCGTGATTACAACTCTCCGTTGCGCCACTCGTGAACACAATTTCCGATGGCTTNCAGTCCAGTACCGAAGCTACTCGCTCCCGCGCATCATCCAAGGCCGCCCGCGCNCGCTGTCCCACGTGNTGTACGCTGGAAGGGTTCCCATANACCTCTCCCAGAAAAGGCATCATCGCCNCCTTCACCGCATCATCCAGAGGGGTNGTGGCGTTGTAATCTAAATAAATCGTGCGCACCTGCCAATCTTGTCGCATACTTCACGCCGATGCCAGACTGGCTTGCCGTCATCATCTTGGGGATTGTGGAAGGCATCACAGAGTTTCTGCCNATCTCCTCCACCGGCCATCTAATTGTTGTAGAGAACCTTCTTCCAAACCTGCCAGAACACCTCAGGGAAGGNGCATTCCTTGTGGGTATTCAAGGGGGCGCGGTGTTGGCAGTTCTGGCAGTATTTAAACATCGGGTTCGGCAACTCGCNTTGGACTACCGCNAACCCGCNACAGCTGANTACCTAAAAAAANTNGCTTTTTCCTTTGTTTTAACAGGATTTTGCGGACTCGCCCTTAAAAAANGCGGATGGGAACTTCCCGAAAACAGTGCTCCAGTAGCATGGGCNTTGCTTATAGGAGGTATCCTTTTTCTCCTGACCGAACATTACTTCAAGAAAAACAAGGCGAAGAAAAAAGAACCCGAACCAGCCCCCAGTAAAGTTCCCGAAGTGTCATGGACCATCGCGCTTGCGTTTGCCATTGGTCAACTGGTGGCCATGGTTTTTCCCGGCGCATCACGCAGTGGCACCACCATTTTGGCTGGNCTCCTGCTCGGCATGCGGCGGACAGAGGCAGTTGAGTTTTCATTTCTACTCGGTGTGCCCACACTGCTGGCCGCCAGTGCTCTGGAAATTGCCAGTGCTGACCCCGCCATCCTTACCGCCATCTGGCGCGAACTGCTTCTTGGTACCATTGTATCCGCAATCACTGCATTTGCCGCCGTCCGATGGCTGTTGCGATACGTACAAACCCATACCTTTGAGGCATTCGGCTGGTATCGGATCATTCTTGGCGGATTGATTTTGTATGCTTTGTGGATCAACGGAGCAGGCAACAGTTCGTGAATTTCTAGAGAACCAAATTTACCAAAAAGAGAAAAACTGAGNAAAAATTCAATAATTGTTCACAACGCTTATGCACACCTTATTACGANCCCTAATTTTGGCGTTTTTCATGAGTATCCAGGCCGANGCCGCGAGCATCCAAACCATAGTTGGCACTGGAAAGGCGGGTTATTCGGGGGACAACGGGCCCGCGGCAANTGCGCAAATCAACGGCCCGTTTGGAGTCATCAAAGGCCCTGATGGTTCCCTGTACATATGCGACACCTTCAACCATGCCATTCGGCAGGTAAAAAACGGCATTATCACCACAATTGCAGGCACGGGGGAAAAGGGATGGAGTGGAGACGGCGGCCCCGCTACGAAGGCGCGACTCAATGAACCCTATGAGGTACGGCTCGATCGGAATGGAAACCTGTTTTTTGTGGAGATGAGAAATCATCTGGTCAGGCGAGTGGATGCCAAGACCGGTCGCATTAGTACTGTGGCCGGCAATGGAAAACCTGGATTCTCCGGTGATGGCGGGCCGGCTACGAAGGCGCGGCTTAAGGTTCCCCATAGCATCCAGTTTGGGCCGGAAGGGAAACTGTACATCTGCGACATTGGAAACCACCGCATTCGGCGNGTGGACCTGACTACCGGNGCCATTTCCACCTTTGCGGGCACCGGAGAACGCAAGCCCACCACAGATGGCGCGCGCATTATTGGCACGCCGTTNAACGGCCCGCGCGCGATCGATTTTGAGGGACACCAAATGTGGCTGGCTCTGCGTGAAGGCAACGCCGTNTACCGATTGGATCTGAAAAAAGGCACCATCCACCATCAGGCCGGAACTGGCAAAAAAGGTTTTTCCGGTAACGGGGGACTCGCCGTGAAAGCAACGCTCTCGGGTCCCAAGGGAATCGCCGTGGGTCCTCGCGGGAATATCTATCTCGCCGATACAGAGAGCCATTCAGTGCGCATGATTGACCGACAGACCGGGCGACTGGAATTGATCGCCGGCGATGGACAGCGCGGGGATGGCCCGGAAACCCATCCTCTCAAGTGCCGGATGGATCGGCTGCACGGAATTTATGTGGATCAAGAAGGCACCATCTACGTCGGTGATACTCTCACCCACCGCATTCGTGCCATTCGGCGTTGAGCAATAATCAAAAAAAGCCCCTCCCAGTCGCCCGGGAGGGGATGATGGTTTCGAGTCTTAACTCAATTTAGAACTCGTAGATGATGTTGAACAACAACGCATGTGTGTGCGTGTCTGTTGCTGCATCGGCATCATCAATGTGAGTCTGGCGCCACTCAGCGCGAGTTTTCACGCCGTCCCAGATGGCGTAGTCAACACCAAGCGTCAGATCAATGGCGTCAGCGTTGCTGGCATTGATCACGTNCTCAGCGCCTTCTTCCACCTTCTCAANACGCGCGTTCACGGTCATCTGATCGTTGACCTTGTACGCGAGGTAAACACCCAGAACCGAGGCCGTGCCACCGACGCCGCCTTGATCGCGGACATCATAAGCGAGACCTGCGGACAGGTTCGTGATCGGAGTGGGAATCGATGCGCCAACGTACAGGTTCTGCACGTCTGAGCCGTCAATTCCATCATTACGACCAGTAATATAACCCACGGTCAACTCGGCGTCCGACAGGAAGCCCATGCTGCCCGGGGCACCGATCGTCGCAGCAACTCCCCAAGTC
>PBPF01000042.1 GCA_002724615.1 Verrucomicrobiales bacterium
CACGCCGGCCACGTCACCGAAGAATTCCAGATGTTCACGGCCAATCGAGGTAATGACGCCGAGTGTCGGCGCGGCCATTTTCACTAGTGGCGCCAGTTCACCCGGATGATTGGTGCCCAGCTCAAGCACGGCTGCGCGATGAAAATTTTCAATTCGCAACAGGGTTACCGGAACCCCAATGTCATTGTTGAAACTGGCTTCACTCCAGACAGTCGCCATGTGCTGGCGGAGGATGGCGCCCAAAAGTTCCTTGGTGGAGGTCTTGCCGTTTGAACCTGCGATACCGATGACAGGCAGTTCGTAGTCGCGCCTATAGCGCGCGGCAAACCGGCCGAGGGCGGCGCGCGTGTCATCGACGATCACTTTGGCACAATCCGCATCAACAGGCCGGTCGACCATCACAGCGGTGGCTCCGGCCGCGGCAGCTTGGGCAACATAGTCGTGCCCGTCAAAACGATCACCCTGCAGCGCAATGAATAAATCTTCCGGGCCCACGCGCCGGGAGTCCGTGACCGCACGATGAAAGAACACACCGCCGTCGCCCTGTTCCAACCGACCGCCGGAAGCGGCAACCAGATAATCCAGCGGACGCGCTTCCATTTAATCTTCGTATCCCATCGCCCGCAATACACTGCGAGCCTGTTCGCGGTCATCAAACGGCTGGGTGACGTCGCCAATTTCCTGATAAGTCTCGTGCCCCTTGCCAGCCAACAGCACAATGTCTTCCGGTCGCGCGCGCCGCAGCATCTCGTCAATGGCGCGCTGGCGATCCAATTCAATTTCAAAATCGTTTGGCCTCGCCTCGCGGCAACCTACGGCTACCTGTTCGGCGATGGTGACTGGATCCTCGTGTCGCGGATTGTCGTTGGTAATTATGATGTCATCTGCCAATGCCGCGGCCGCCGCGCCCATTTTCCTTCGTTTGCCTGCATCGCGGTTGCCTCCGCAACCGAACATCACCCGCAGCTTGCCTCGCGTTAACTCCCGTAGTGTGGTGAGAACATGATGCAGGGCGTCATCCGTGTGCGCATAATCCACGAACACTCCGAACGATTGACCGCAACGGATGGCTTCCAGTCGACCGGGTGGCGGCGGCAGGGCAGAGAACGCCTCTGCGATAGCTTCCGGCTCAACCCCCATCGACCGTGCGACTGCGAAGGCGGCCAGTGCGTTGGAAACGTTGTGGCGACCGATGCAGGATAACAATAGCTCCACTTCGCCTTCGTGTGTTTTCGCGACCAGTCGCGTGTGATCGCCATGCAATTCGCATTGCACCGCACGCACGACGGCATCTTGAGCAAAGCCAAAGGAAAGCCGTCCGGGGATCATCAAACGCGATCCGTAGTCGTCATCCAAATTCACGACGGCGGCCAACGGATCCCCCAACATCTCGAACAGTTTCTGTTTCGAGGCGAAATAAGTCTCCATGTCGCCGTGATAATCGAGGTGATCCTGTGTGAGGTTTGTGAATACGCCGAGGTCAAAATCCACTGCTTCAACACGATTCTGTTCGAGCGCGTGTGAACTAACCTCCATCACGCAGGCGGCACAATTCGCATCGCGCATCTGGGTGAGAAGCTGTTGAAGTTCAAGGGACTCGGGGGTAGTTCGGCTGGCGGGTGTGGTACGGCTACCCACGTCATATTCCACCGTGCCGATCATCCCCGTGCGCAAACCGACTGCGTTTAGGATACCTCGCACGAGAAAGGCGACCGTCGTCTTGCCATTCGTGCCGGTTATGCCGATGACCTTGAGGTCGTTCGCGGGTTGTCTATAAAAAGTGGCCGCTGCCCGTGCCAAGGTTTGACGTGGATTGTCGACAAACACACTGGTCACATCTGGCGGCAGCCCGCAGTCACGCCGGGAAACCACCGCCACTGCACCATGCGCGGCAGCCTCAGCGGCATGGTCGTGCCCGTCAGTCTTTTCTCCGGGCAACGCGAAGAACACCATTCCCGGCGTAACCCGGCGCGAGTCATAGGCCAACCCGGCGCACTCGGGGTCAGCCGCACCTGCAGACTGGCGAAAATCCAGCCCGCTCAACAGGGCGGAAAGTTTCATTGAGTCAGCGGCTGCCCGTTGCGGTGAGGGACTTTTTTGACTCCTTATCCGGGAGAATCCCCAAGTAACTTGCGGTCCGCTCGGCGATGGCCTTGAACACCGGCGCGGCAGCCGTGCCGCCATGATGCCTACCCATTGGAGGCTCGTCAACGGCCACGATAATACACACCTTGGGAGCTGTTGCCGGAAAGAAACCCGCGAACGACGAATAGTGTTTCTCCTTGGAATACCGCCCACCGATAACCTTTTCAGCGGTTCCGGTCTTACCCGCTACGGTGTAGTGGTCCAATTCCGCGCGTCGTGCCGTGCCTCCCGGCACCGTGACCGTCCGCAGCGCCTTGGTAATCTCCCGTGCTGAGTCTGACGTAATGACCTGCCGCACGGGTCGGGGCGGATACCGCACTAAAGTTTTCCCTGCCTCATCCTCCAGCCGATCAATTACCCGCGGCTTCATCAATCGTCCCCCGTTCGCAATGGCACTCATCATCATAACCGTTTGCAATGGCGTAGCCATTACCTCGTGACCCATTGGGATGCGGGTGATTGAAAGCTTCGTCCAGGATTCCGGCGAACGAATCAATCCATTCTCCTCACCGGGAAGTGCGATGCCTGTGCGCGAGCCAAAGCCGAACTCACGTATGTAACTGTAAAAAGAATCTGGCCCAAGCAGCAACGCAATCTTCGCCGCGCCTATGTTCGAAGACTTGGTGATGATCTTCTCCACTGTCAGAATACCATATGGATGGTGGTCGTTTAGTATACGCCCACCGTAGAGAAACTTACCATTTATCCCACATTGGAATTTGTGATGGAGTTTCACCTTCTTGGCATTTAAGGCTGCAGCAACCGTCACGGCCTTGAATGTAGAGCCCGGCTCAGCCAAGTCTGTCACCGCGCGATTGCGACGGGATGCCGCAGGGGCATCCCCAGGATGATTCGGATCAAATGTTGGCAGGTTGGCCATTGCTAGAATGTCACCAGTCTGCGGCCGCACAACGATGGCCGTAATTCCTAACGGCTTCATTTCCTTCATCGCCGTGACCAACTCGCTCTCCACGATGTTTTGAATACTCGAATCAATACTCAGCACCACGTTTAACCCATTACGCGGTGTCACATCCTGTACACGTCGGTCCACCTGCTCGCGCCCACGTTGATCATGCTCAATCACACGCCAGCCCTTTGCACCGGTCAACTGCGCGTCGAATACCCGCTCTACACCTTCCTGTCCCTTGTGGGCAGCATCCACAAAGCCCAACACATGCGATGCCAATTGGCGCGAGGGATATACACGCAACTGTTCCTCAACCGCTTCAGCGTAAATNGCACGCTGNCGNAGNGCNCGGTAAAACATTCGCTGCTTGCGNGTTGGTTTTTCCGGCAGATTCAAGAGTTCGACGTTGGCCATCGTCTCCTTGATTTTCTTCCACACCGATGGCAGCACCTTACGTTTCAAAACTACATGAGGATCGTACTTGATCTCACCCGATTTGGTCTCAATGCGTGTCGGACGCAAACGAACCATCAGGTCCGCCTCGTCCACACCTAATAACGGTGACAANGCACGAGCCACTTCCGGATAGTGTCGCCCTAGTAGAGTTGGATTCGCCGAGATGGTCTTCACAAACATACTGGTGGCCAACTTGTTACCATGGATGTCAAAAATCTCGCCNCGCCGCGCCGCTAGCTCGACGGATTCCGTGGAATTTCCNCGCGCCGAATCACTCAGGCGGTCATGCCGCAATATCTGCANGTCTACCAGCTTATAGCCCAACGCTCCAAATGACACCATCAATAGNCCCGCAAAAAAAATCAACCAACCACGCCCGATGCGTGTCGGAGATGTCGTCATTTCCTGATCCGGAGTCATCATTGCCGTTTCGCAGACTGCACCGGCTTGGCACTCAACTTCTCCTGCAACACCACGATTTGACGTGGCTCGGGCCGNCGCAGATCCAANCGCCACTGCCGAACCATCTGATCCAGCATCACTGGNGACTTTAATTCTGCCAACTCATCGCTGATTTTTTTGTTCGTGCGCCGCAATTCCTCCAATTGCAATTCACGTTCCTTGATCTGTTTACCAAGACGGGTAATTTGGAATTTCTGCCATACGAACCCGAGCGCTAACCCGCACAACACAAGGCAAACCACAGCCGCNCCCACAGCGGGCCCGAACTTCACACGACCTGGTTTTTTCTTTCGGTTCATTTTTATCGAGGCATTACCCGAAAAAACCGCATCCCATTACCTGTGTTGATAGGTGACCTTAAAACACGGCCTGTTCCNGAACGAATTGTACTGACGTTCTGCCAACTGCTCATGTCTCTGGATCCCTGCACCTGATAACCCTGCCCGCGGCGCGACGTCCATTGCAGTTGAAGATTCTGCCCAGAGCGAATCAATTGTGCCGTGACCGGGTTATGAGTCCGCGCCATGCGATTCGCCATGCTTGGCCGTGCGTTGCGTACAATATCGCGCGCGGAACGTTGGCCNGTCATTCCACGCAATCTTCCGTTATCCAATTGCCTCCGAACACCTTGCGACACGTTTCCAGGCAAAGGTCTGGATGCTGTCCACGAATTGCCCTGCCCCGACAATCTTTGTTGTGCGACAGTTGGCTGTGGTGACAAATTGCGGCGCACTTGCCCCGAGCTTAGGCCCGGCCGGTATCCCGGCTGCGGCATACGCCGACTCTGAAGTGTCGATTGATTTGGCCTTCGCACCAGAGTTGCCATGGCCTTTACAGCTGATGGCGAAATGTATGTCCGGGCACGATCGCGCAACTGGTCAACACCCGGTCGCCGTACATCCNTGTCACTCTGTTGACCTCGTAAACCGGGCGGCAACCCATTTGGGTCACCGATGCCAGTCATGGCGNGATTCTCGTTCATGGGATTCCCCCTTGACGCTTGCCGTTCAACACCAAAACCACGAATTGCCGGGGCNGGACTTTGCACCACAGGATTTCGTACAGTGGCTGCTTGCTGGGCCAATGCAGCTGCCGCTTCCCGAGCTGCAGCCTGCTGAGCCAACACCAATACGGCCTTCGCTTCCTCATCCGCCTGAGCTTCCGCCGCAACTAATTGTTCCGCCGCTTTTTCCTCCAACAAAGTTTTTACGGGATCCCCCTTAGGCTTTACCTGTCCACGCATCACCAATGAACGGCGGTTACCAATGTCTTTGACGTGCTCGGCTTGTGTGATGTCCGGGCTGCCACCTAGCGTGTAAACTCTGCCCGCCAATACCGAGTGTCGTGGCTTTAAAAAATCAACCCATGTTGGCAACCATCGCCTCTTCCCATCACTCGCGACTGTCACGTGCATTTGCGGCATTTGAACGCGTGTATTCAACCGGAACTCCGCTCCTCCTGACAACAA
>PBPF01000043.1 GCA_002724615.1 Verrucomicrobiales bacterium
GCAGCAGACGGCTTTAACGAAAAGGCCGATCACAAAGGGAATGCCTACTGGTTTCAGGCCAAGCGCCCGAACGAGCTGTTTCAAGCGCTGGACGGCAAACAACGTAAGGCGGCGTTGCTGGGCACCTCACGAGGTGAGCGAGGTACGGCTACCGTCAAACTTACCGGTAAAAAGGAAGGTCTTTCCGGCTTGCGCACGGCTGACATGAGCAAAGATCAGCAGGGTCTCATGCGCGGTGTGATGAAAGATATGCTCGCGTTGTTCCGAAAAAAGGATGTGGACGAGTCCATGAAATACATTGAGCAAAGTGGTTTTGAGAATCTGCACATTGCCTTTTACAAAAACGAGAACATCGGGAAGGACGAAGTTTGGGACGTATGGCAGGTGGAAGGCCCTTCGATGCTGTGGTACTTCCGCGGCAAGCCGCACGTGCATACCTGGCTGAACATCCGCGCCAAGGCGTAAATATATTCTTTCGTTTAGGCCCGGCGAGAACGCCGGGCCTTTTTTTGTGCCGGGATAAGGGCGCGGCTAAGAGCCTGCAGTGTCTTTAGGTGTGTGCAAGATTCGTTATTAATCAGTCCAAAACCTTGGCCGTAGGCAGGGCCGTTAACCACGCAGGCGTTGGTTTGGTTCAGGTGAATTTGTTTCGCGCCGTTTTTCAGTGCAGATTCGCGACTGCCTGCGACTTCATATTTCCAACCGGTAATAGCGGCATTTGGAAACCAGCGACGTAGGGAACGGATAATCTTTGGATTAGGTTTAAGCTCGAGTGTCAGGTTTCCAGCCGTGGTTGGGATTTTTCCTTTGGTGGGGTTAGCGACTTTGTAATCGGAAACGGCGGCGGCGTGAAAGACGGCATGAATCGTCGTGGAAGCGGCTTTGCGGAGTTGGTTGCGAAGGTCGGCGGTGGTGTTGAAGCGGATAATTTGAATATCGCGGTGACGAGGTTGGTGGTGGGCGGTTTCAGCTAGAAATAGNGTTACGCGATGTCCGGCACGGGCGAGGGTGTCTGCCAGACGGCAGCCNAGTCGGCCGGTTGAGTGGTTGGTCAAGCGACGGACATCATCAATGGGCTCGATGGTGGGGCCGGCCGTGACAAAGCAGTGCATAGGGACATTTACAATGACCTGATGCCCTTGACGCAAGCCTCAAGGGGTTGGGATTTGATGGCGACCGTGGCATGCTTGGCGCGTGAGCAGGATGGTTGGAATAGACTTGGGTACGACGAACTCGGTGGTGGCCGTGCTAGAAGCCGGGATGCCAGGCGTGCTGGCGGACGGAGAAGGGCGCCGGTTGATGCCGTCGGTGGTGTATTATCCAGANCAGGGCGCGCCGNTGGCAGGTTGGAAAGCTCACCGAGGTCGTGTAGTGNACGCGAGNAGGACGGTNGCATCGGTAAAACGTCTTATGGGTCGTCGANCGGGAGAAGTAGNGGGAGAATTGNCGGTAACGGAANTGGATGGCTGGGCTGCGGTGTCTTTGGGAGGCAAAGAGATACCNCCAGAGGCAGTTTCGGCCGAGNTTTTGCGGATGTTGAAAANGCAGGCAGAGGCAGCGTTGGGTGAGGAGGTGGAGCGNGCGGTGATTACTGTGCCGGCTTACTTTAACGACGCNCAAAGGCAAGCCACAAANAAGGCGGGGGAATTGGCAGGTTTGNCGGTGGATCGGGTCTTGAACGAACCTACAGCGGCGGCTTTGGCGTTTGGATTGGATCGTGTTGGGGAACNGATGNGGGTAGCAGTTTATGATTTGGGTGGTGGTACTTTTGACATGTCGATCCTGGAACTGCGAGAAGGAGTNTTTGAGGTTTTGGCTACACACGGNGACACCCAACTTGGCGGGGATGACATTGATGNCCGGGTGGAAGCTTGGTTGATGGAAAGGCTTGCTGAAGCNGGAGGCCCGGCTGAATTGNATTTATCCATGCGGGCGCGAGTGCGGGAGGTTGCCGAGGAANCGAAGGTTGCGTTGTCCGCTGCGGAGAGCATAGANGTGGCTCTACCGTTTTTAACAGAAGACTTTAGTTTTAAGTGCGAATTGACACGAGACCAACTGGAGACTCTGGCGTTGCCGGTGGTGGAAAAGACACGTGGTCATTGCCGTCAGGCGTTGGCCGATGCGGAGTTGGAANCAACAGACTTGGATCAGGTTATCTTGGTGGGAGGGCAAACACGGATGCCGTTGGTGCGAAGGTTGGTGGGGGAGTGGTTTACGTGCGCTGAGTATGAAGAGGCACGCGGCGGTATTCGATTGGGGCAGGAGTTTCACGAGGCGGAAGGGCCTGTATTGAACACGGGACAGAATCCCGATGAAGCGGTAGCTCTTGGGGCAGCAGTACAGGCAGCATTGCTTACGGGAGCGTTGGATCATATGGTGCTACTGGACGTGACTCCATTGTCGCTCGGGCTGGAGACGTTTGGTGGGTTAATGAACGTGATTATTCCGCGCAATACGACGATTCCAACTAAGGCGGGCGAACTTTTCACCAATGCTGCGGACGGGCAGCNAGAGATGCTGGTGCATGTGCTGCAGGGCGAGCGTGAACGCGCGCGCGACAACTGGAGTTTGGGGCGGTTCACGGTGTCTTTCGAGGCTGCAAAGCGGGGAGCGGCAAGGGTGGGAGTGCAGTTCGAGATTGATGCAGACGGGATTTTGAATGTCCTGGCCCGTGACACGCNAACCGGCAAGGANAAGAAGGTTAAGNTAGAGTCGGCGGTTGATGTGGATGACGACAAGGTGCGTGAGATGGTGGAGGAGTCGGTGGNACATGCCTTCGATGACATGGATGCGCGTCGGTGGATTGAATCTTCTTTGCGAGCCCGCGAAGCTGTGAAGGCAGCTCGACAAGGCCTCTTGGATTTGGGGGAAGAGGTAGATCGTGGGGAGGTCGAGAAAGNTATTGCGGTTGTTGAACTGGCACTGGGGCCGGTGGGTTCAGATAGTGGCGACTTGGAAAAATTAAAGAAGGCGGTCGCGGGGCTGGATGAGGCAACACAGCCGCTGGCGGATTTAATGATGGACCGCGCAATGGAGGAAATGCTGCGCAGACGGGGAATGCTGGACTAGGCCTGCTTCTGCTCCAACTCGTCAAAAGCCTTTCCGATACTGCCAGGATCGGCCTCGCCGTTGGTCTCTTCCACCCCGTCGTGTGCCTCCTCGAGGGGCTCATCATGACGGTGCTTGCGTGGATTGGGATTTTCGGCGCGCTTAGAGGCAGGCAGTGGGGCGATCATTACGGTGATGCCGCGACCGGCCTTGCGCGGATCGGTATCGGGCTTGCCGAAAGTCTTTAGGTCGCCGATGAATTTTTTCATCGTCTCAAAGCCGTATTCCTTGTGCGCATTTTCACGGCCGCGGAAGCGNAGAAACACTTTNACCTTCATCTCTTCGCACAGGAAATCAATGGCANGCTGTAGTTTGTACTGGTAGTCGTGNGGGTCGGTGAACGGACGGAGCTGNATCTCNTTCACCTTGTTTACTTGCTGGGTCTTCTTGTGCTCCTTTTCCTTNTTGGATTGCTCGTACTTGTACTTGCCAAAATCACATATGCGGCANATNGGNGGNCGGGTGTTGGGGGCAATNTCCACAAGGTCCAGCCCACGNGCNCGCGCCATTTCGATNGCCTTNTTGGTCGGGAGAANGCCCACCTGCGCGCCTTCTCCGTCCACCACACGTACTTCGCGCACACGAATACGCTCGTTAGTTCGAATTCGGGGGGCGCGAGGACGGCGCCGGCGGAAGTTCGGGCGGCTCAAGGCAACCGGGGGGGTTCGGTTTTACTCGGGCCGTCCATCGGTGCTTTGGNATNAATCACGGACAACAAAGNGATTCTGTTCCGGTCTGNCGATTTCGGCAAGTGAAATATGACGACTTTTTTTGAGAAAAAAACTCGTTCACGTTTCATTGCAACGCTACCGTCCCCGCCCCATGGCAAACGTCCAACCATTTGCGGCATTACGACCGCGTGCGGGAGATGAAGCATCAGTGAGTTCGCCGCCCTATGATGTGTTGTCCAGTGTCGAGGCGCGTGCAATGTCGGAAGGCAACCCCTTGAGCTTTCTGCACGTTAGTAAGCCTGAGATTGACCTGGGTGAGGCGGTCGATCCGTATTCCGATGAGGTTTATGCTAAGGGCGCGGATAATTTTCGTGCGATGCAGAATGCCGGTACGTTGCTGCAAGATACGGCACCGGCGTTTTACCTGTATCGTCAGATTATGGGCAATCACACGCAAACTGGGATTGTGGCTGTTGCGGATTGCGATGAATACGGAAGTGGCACCATCAAGAAACATGAGCTGACACGGCCCGCGAAGGAGGATGATCGTGTGCGCCACATGGAGGCGTTGAATGCGCAGACAGGTCTTGTCTTTTTGACTTATCGATCCGAGGNGAANGTGGATGCGTTTGTTGGCGATCGGTGTGAAGCCGAGCCTGACTTCGATTTCAATGCGGCAGANGGCGTGCAGCACNCCGGCTGGACAGTGGCAGATGAGGAAGGCATAGAGATGCTGCGAGGCGCNTTCGCTGGTGTGGAGGCNCTTTACATTGCTGATGGTCATCACCGGAGCGCAGCGGCGGCGAGGGTTTGCAATGCNCGCGCAGGATCGGGAAACAGCGGGCGATTTATTGCCGTCATTTTTCCTGATCATCAGATGCAAATCCTTGCCTACAATCGCGTGGTGNNNGATTTGAACGGCATGAGTCCGGATTTATTTCTCGAAGCNCTTGCAGTGGTTTTTGAGATNNAAGGTGACGCCCAGCCAGAANCCAAGGGCGAGTTGGCGATGTTTCTANAGGGGCAATGGAGGCGGCTGCGTTTTCGGCCNGAATATGCCAAAGCCGACCNGCCGCAGGAAGGACTTGATGTNGCCTTGTTGCAGCGACATGTGCTTTCGCCCATGCTGGGGATTGACGACCCACGTACAAGTGATCGAATTGAGTTTGTTGGAGGTATTCGTGGCATTACGGAACTCGAGCGGCGNGCACAATCCGGCTGTGCCTTTGCGATGCATCCAACGGGCATTGCAGATNTGTTGGCCGTTGCCGACGCTGGGGGGCTGATGCCGCCCAAGAGCACGTGGTTTGAGCCGAAGTTGCGCGACGGCTTGTTTTGTCATATGCTCTGANTTTTGCATGAAAATCGTTNTGGCATATTCGGGTGGGCTCGACACGTCAGTTTTNCTGACGTGGCTGCAGGANAAGCATGGCGCGGAGATGATCGCGTTTTGCGCGGACATCGGGCAGGAGGAGGAGCTGCGTGGGCTGAAGNGCAAAGCGAAGCGCACNGGTGCGTCCAAGGTGTACATCGACAATTTGCAGGAGGAGTTCGCGCGNGATTTCATTTTTCCGATGATGCGTGCTGGGGCGATTTATGAAGGGCAATATTTTTTGGGGACGAGCATCGCGCGTCCGCTGATCGCCAAGCGCATGGTTGAGATTGCGAAGAAGGAAAAGGCCGACGCAATTGCGCACGGAGCGACAGGCAAGGGGAATGATCAAGTGCGCTTTGAGCTTACGGCGGCGGCGCTGGCGCCGGGCATTGAGGTGATCGCGCCGTGGCGTGATGCGGAATTTCGTGAGGAGTTTCCCGGGCGCAAGGAGATGCTTGCGTACTGCAAGCGCAAGGGTGTGCAGGTTGAGGCGAGCGCGAGCAAACCGTATTCGATGGACCGCAACCTACTGCACATCTCGTTCGAGGCGGGCATTTTGGAGGACCCATGGTTCGACGCATTTGCGCCCAAGAATAAAGGTATGTTCAAGCTNAGCGTCTCGCCGGAGGACGCGCCCAATAAAGCGGAATACGTGACGCTGGAGTTCAAGAAGGGCGATTGCGTGGCGGTGAACGGCAAGGCNCTGNCGCCGCTGGCNGTGATGAAGCGGCTGAACAAGCTGGGCGGCAAGCATGGCATTGGNCGGGTGGATTTGGTGGAGAACCGGTTCGTAGGCATGAAGAGCCGCGGGGTGTACGAGACGCCGGGTGGGGCGATCCTTCATTTTGCGCACCGGCAGATGGAGAGCATNACGATGGACCGCGAGGCGATGCGGTTGCGCGACGGGCTGATTCCAAAGTACGCGGAGNTGGTGTACAACGGATTTTGGTTTGCGCCGGAGCGGGAGGCATTGCAGGCNCTGGTGGAGGAGACGCAGCGTAANGTCACCGGCACGGTNCGNGTGAAGCTCTACAAGGGCGGNCTGTACACNGCGGGGCGCAAGTCGCCGGTGAGCCTGTACAATCCAGCGCTGGCAACGATGGAGGCGGACCCGACGCAGGCGTACGACCAAGGCGATGCAACGGGATTCATTCGGCTGAATGCGCTGCGTCTAAAGGTGGCGGCAGGCCAAAAGAAACGCCGGCGCTAGGGTTCCTGTTTTTCCTCAACGTAGGCGTTCAGGNTTTTGACACCCGCACTGGCTGCGATGTCGCGNATCTCGACAATCTTTTCCCAGTCTACTTTGCCGTCAGCCTCGATGTTGACGATGAGGTTTGGTGTTTGTGNCAGTCTCTTTTTTATTTCCGTTGCGAGTTCGGTGGNNGTGAATTCCTGCTTATCCACAAGGACGTTTGTTGCATTACGCTGGATGGAAATAACAAGCGGGNGGGTATTGGTATTTTGAACGCCGTCAGGATTATTTGAGGCAGCCATTTGGATGTAGGCCTGTGCCTCTTTGAAGGTGGTGCTCACCACCAGGAAAATCAGCACGACCATCAGGACGTCAACCAGAGACACGATAATCACCGATGGCGTGGCGCGGCGTTTTTTTGGGAGGAACTGCATACTAATCCTGACGATGGTAGTGGCTTCGCAAAAACTCGTCGCAGCCGGTTTCCATTTCTACAGCAAGGGTCTCAATGCGCTTGGTGTAAAAGCTCCATGCNGTTAACGACGGAATGGCAACGGCAAGTCCCAGCAACGTGGCGTACAGCGCGATGGAGATGCCTTCGGAGAAATGTGAAGTATCGGCGCCGGGGACNCCCATGGACTGGAAGAGTGTGATAAGNCCGAAAATGGTGCCGACCAAACCGAGCAGTGGCGCGATGCCGGTGACGATTTCTAGCACTACCAGTCCGCGCTCCAGTTTGGAGACTTCGTGGCGCGCACGTGTTTGCAAGGAGTCGGCGTTTTCCTGGCGTGGTAGATGCCGGTGGTCGATGGCGCAGGTGAGCAGGTTTGCGTAGGGTGAAGGGTAGTGCTGGCAGTAGGTGCGCAGGGTGTCAATATCGTTGGTTTGTTGCAGTATGCGCTGAGCCTCAGAGAGGTCGGGAGGGATGACCTTGTTTTTTCGCAAAGCCAACCCGCGCTCAATGATGAATGTAAGGCTGAGCACGGAAATAGCGATGAGCAGCCCGATGATGGCACTTTTCATAGCGGACCCGCCTTGCGCCGGGTTGATCGAGCTTTGGACTTGAGGTTCGTTTGGGGTTGTTGAGCTTGTTGTGGCGTCGGCAAACAAAGGCGACGCAAGCAGCAGCGCCAGGAGAAGTAGTAGCGGTGTGGCGCGGTGGATCACCGGCGGACAATAGTGTAGGTGAATGTGAACCGGCAACGCCGGAAGTCGCGCCCGATGCGTTGGCGGAGACTAGCGGGCCAATCGCCGTATGGCGAAAGGCCCTGAATAGAGCTGGCGCAGATAAATCCTGGAGTGCTGGTTTTGGTGGCCTTGGCGGAGTCATCGCCGTTGACGCTCCGAATCTGCAGGTTGCGAATTGCTCCTGATTGCATTTGTTCAAAATGAAGCACGACACGGTAGGTTTCGAGCACGTCGCGTTGGTGGTTCAGATCCACCCATCGTAGAAAAATGGCAGTGATCATCTGCTTGTCGTACTCCGCGTCATCGAATAGGCCCTCAACGTCTAGGCTAAACGGATTGGGTTTGCCGGGGGTGCCCTTGGATTTCGGGGTTGCTTTGGGGATAAAGCCGTTGGTGCCAGCGCGGGCTTTGTTCAGACGGTCGAGTGCGGCCTGTTGTGCGGAGGTTAGTGTTGGGGTATTGGCAGGTACAAAGTCAGGTAATTCAAGGTCTGGGATAGGTAAAGGGCTGGGCTTGGCGGCATTTAGCTTGGGGCTAGTTTGCGGCGCGGGATCAGTGGCCCGTGGTTGGGCGGCTGGCGGGGCGATGGTGACACTGAAATCAGTCTCGGGCGTGGCGGTTTTGGCGGGTGCTGGGCGCGCAGGCTTTGGCATGGGCGCAGGGGATTGGGGAGGAACATTGGAGGCTGCATTGATCTTGGGCGGTGCGGGCGGCGCGTTTTTAAGGGAAGGGATACCAGGTTGATTGCCGGGGTTGTTCGGAGTGTCGTCGGGCTCATCCGAAGCCTTAAGGCTTGCGGCTTGAGCGGGGCGCTCAGCGAAGTGCTTGGATTGATCAGGTTGTTTTTCAGATTCCAGTTCCTTTGGAACTTCAACGAATACCTTGGGTTCCGGTTTAGGTTTCGGCTTTTGCTTGATGAAGGCGAGGGAGATTTTCTTTTTCTTTTCCGGTTTGGGCGGGATGTCAGCGGGATCGAGGAGTCGCGATATTTCAATTCCGCCCCATGCAAGCAGGTGTAACGAGATGGAAAGACCCAGTACCAGCGCCATCCTGTGGTGATGCCACTTGTGTCGCAGCCAGCCTTTAACTTGCCTTCCCATCTGGCGGCAGGGTGGGGGATTCGATGGCAGGGGGCAACTCTTTGTTGTCCTGAGTTTTTCAGACATCAGCTGTATCGCCATACTCAGGTGCGGTGACCTCCGCATTGGGTAACTCGGCTCGAAGCGCGTCGGCGAACGCCAAGCAGGACTCCTCCTCGCCGTGAACAGCAAACGCCTTCTTGATGTCGCCAGTGAGGTTGCGGACAAAATTTAGCAACTCGTCCCGGTCTGCATGCCCTGAGAAGGCGTCCAGTTTGGCCACTTGCGCCTTCACCTCGTGCGGTTCACCAAAGATGTTCACAGGTGACTCGCCATTGGTGATGCGAGCGCCAAGTGTGTGCTGTGCGCAGTAGCCGACGAACAAAACGAGATTGTTCGGGTTGTCGATGTTGTTCTTCAGGTGATGGCGAATGCGGCCACCTTCGCACATTCCGGAACTACTGATTATTATGGCCGGCTGCTTAAGCTGGTTGAGCATCTTGGATTTTTCCACGTGCCGGATGTACGTGAGGTTTTCCATTCCAAAGGGGTTTTCCTTCTCGCGCAGGAAGTTGTAGGTGTCCTTGTTGAAGCACTCTGGGTGAAGCCGAAAAACCTCGGTGGCATTCACGCTCAGCGGGCTATCGACGAAGATAGGCACATCCGGCAGATCGCCAGACTCATGTAGCAAATGCAGCGTGTAAACGACCAGTTGTGTGCGTCCGACGGAGAATGCGGGAATAATCACCTTGCCATTGCGGTGGACGGCTTCCCGAATAAGTTTACAGATTTCCACCTCCGCACCAGCCTGTTCGCCGTGGAGGCGGTTGCCGTAAGTGCTCTCGATATGGAGAAAGTCGACATTCTCCACAATCGCGGGATCGCGGATGATGGCGTGCCCGCCGCGGCCAATGTCGCCTGTAAACAGGTAGCGAAATTCACGCCCGTCCTCGCGTATGTCCAACACCACCTGTGCGCTGCCAAGGATATGGCCGGCGTCCTTGAATGTGAGTGTGACGCCGTCGGCAATAAGCATCGGGCGGTCGTAGTTGAGCGACACCATTTGGCGGGAGGCCTTGTCAGCGTCTGCCACGCGATAAAGTGGTTCCACCGGTGGTTCGCCGCGCTTGGCGCGTTTTTTGTTGATGTACTCGGCATCCGATTCCTGAATGCGTGCCGAATCCTCCAACATAATGCTCGCAAGGTCGCGCGTGGCATGGGTGGTAAAAATGTTGCCGTTGAACCCCTTGCGGCAGAGGTTGGGGAAATTTCCTATATGGTCAATGTGGGCGTGGCTGGCGACGGCACAGTCGATACTTGTTGGGTCGAAGGGCAGGTTGCGCATGCGTTCAATGGCCTCTTCGCGGTGGCCTTGGTACATGCCACATTCAAGCAGGATGCGTTGCTGGTTGGTCTCCAGCAGAAACATGGAGCCGGTGGTTGTTCGTGTGGCGCCAAGAAACTGGACTTTCATGCCTATGCAGGATGAGGGAACGGTGACAGAAGTCGAGGTAAAATTTAGCGGTGGCGGTAGTGGATGCGCGCCTTGGTGAGATCATAGGGCGACATTTTGAGATCTACCTTGTCACCAACAGCGATGCGAATGAAATGCTTACGCATTTTTCCAGAGATATGGGCTAGAACCTCCTT
>PBPF01000044.1 GCA_002724615.1 Verrucomicrobiales bacterium
GCAACGCCTGCCTCGTGTTGGGAGCAGAACCTCTCAACGATAAACTCTGGAAGGCCGGGTCCATGATTGGCATGGGAGCACATGGAATTTTCCCGGGTGCATGGGCCAATACCAGTCTGGGAACCATTAAAAAAGTTCCCCTGAGTCCAGATCAATCCTTCAAGGCAGAGGTAACCATTGATGCCGTCAAGGGGTTGCTCACCTTGAAAGTTGGCAAGACGGAGGTGGTTATGCAAACCCCTAAAGATTTGGATAAGATTCGGTACTACGGCATTTACGCCAAGGGCACCAAGACCCGTTTTAGCCCAGTGACAATCAAGTAATTGATGAATTAAGTCTTAAACCGTGCCAGCAATGGACTTGCCGGTACTCTCAAGGTCGTTGCAGGCTTCGACGAGGCGGGCGGCCATGGCTTCCTCGGCCTTCTTGAGATATGAGCGCGGGTCGTAGACCTTTTTGATCCCGACTTCGCCGTCGATTTTCAAGACACCTTCCACGTTGGTCATGATGTGGCTGGCGATCGGGCGGGTGAAGGCGTATTGCGTGTCGGTGTCGATGTTCATCTTCACCACGCCATATTCGAGCGTCTCCTTAATCTCATGTTTCGCAGAGCCGCTGCCGCCGTGGAAAACAAGGTCAAACTTCGCGCTCTCGCCGTGCTTGCCGATCACCGCGTCCTGACCCTGCTTCAGGATGTCCGGGCGCAGCTTCACTGCACCGGGCTTGTAGGCGCCGTGCACGTTGCCAAAGGTGGCGGCGAACATGTATCGACCAATGCCATCAAGACTCTCGTACACCTCGAGCATGTCCTCGGGCGTGGTATAAAGTTTTTCGGCAGGGGTGTCTTCACTGCCCGCTGAACCATCTTCCTCGCCGCCGACCACGCCGGCTTCCACCTCAAGGATGATTTCATTGGCGGCACAGAGCTCGAGGTACTCTTTGGAGATGGCCATGTTTTCCTCCAACGGCAGGATGGATGCGTCGAGCATATGGCTCTGGAATAGATTCGTTTGACCGGCCTCACGACGCCTGGCGGTCTCAGCGATGAGCGGCTTGAGAAACCCCTCGGCCGCCTCGGGCTGGCAATGGTCGGTGTGCAGGCCGATGAGGATGTCGTACTTCTCAGCCAATCGATGCGCAGCTTCGGCGAGCACGATACAGCCGTGTACGGCGTCCTTCACGCCAAGGCCGGAAGCAAACTGGCCGCCGCCGGTGGAGAACTGGATGATGCCATCGGACTTTGCGTCGGCAAAAGCCTTGAGTGCGGCATTAATTGTGGTGATGGAAGTGACGTTGACCGCCGGATACGCATAGTCGCCCGCCTGGGCGGCATCGAGCATCGCGGCATATTGCTGAGGTGTGGCAATGGGCATAATAACCTCCGCTCCATCGTGGGCGGGAAGGGCGGGGAAAGTAGGGGTTTTCGAGAGAAAATCAATCCAAAAAGCACGCGGTGCTGGACAGGACGGCTCGAAATGTTAAGTTTTCTTCGTTGATAACCATAAGATAATTCCTTGGCCTTGGGGCCATTGAGTTGCGCCAGCCGGACCCGCCAGTCCGGCTGGTTTTTTATTCACATAATTGTCTTGGGCGTTGTCGCAGCAGGGCGGGGCGTTGCATAATCCGGTTAGGAGGAGACGTATGGATTCGCTGCAGTCAGTATACGAGTTTGCCCGGACGGTTTTAACATACCCGCTTTTCCCGATGGGTGACCGGCATGTCACGTTGGGGGGGCTATTGTTCCTAGTGCTGCTGTTCGCAATCGTCGTCATCGCTTCCCGCATTATCCGCGATCGCATCATAATGCGGGTGTTTGAGAAGACGGAGTTTCCTGAGTCGCTGGAGTACGGTATCGCGCGCATCACGGGATACGTTCTGATGCTCATCGGCTTTTACATGGCGTTTCAGGTTGTCGGGATCGACCTGAGTTCGTTGGCATTCATCGCTGGGGCTGTGGGGGTTGGTATCGGCTTCGGATTGCAGAACATCATCAACAACTTTGTCAGTGGCATAATCATTCTGGGTGAACGACCGATTGCGATTGGGGATCGCGTGGAGGTCGGCGGGATTGCTGGGCGCGTGCAGAAGATCGCCTTACGTAGCACGACGGTGGTTACCAACGACAACATTACGATGATTGTTCCGAATGGGGACTTCATCTCGCAGACGGTTACAAACTGGAGCCATGGCGACCCGAAGGTGCGCATTCGCATTCCCGTGGGCGTGGCGTATGGGACGGATCCGAAGCTGGTGGAGAAGCTGTTGCTTGAGGTGGCTGAGGAACACCCAAAAACGCTCAAGAACCCGAAGCCGTCGGTGATGTTTGATGCATTTGGCGACAACTCGCTTAACTTTGAATTGGCGGCATGGACCTCGGAGATGACCACACGGCCGAAGCGCTACACGAGCGAGTTGAATTTTGCTATCGAAAAGAAGTTGCGGGAGCACGATATCGAAATCCCCTTTCCCCAGCGCGATCTGCATATTCGCTCGGGCGTGCTGGAGACAAAAAAAGTGGCGGTGGGAGAGCCATCCGCCACCTGAATGGTTGGAAAAACTTAAATGTCGTCGCGCTTCGGCGCAGGCTTTCGCTCAAAAGGCGGGATCAAGTCGTCGAGATTNAGGTCTCCATCGAGNTCAAAGTTCAAACCGTCNAGGTTGAACTTGAACTCAAAACGCTTCTGGTTCTTNTTCGCATTNTCCAACTGCTCAAGCTTGCCACGNACTTCTTTNGGTACTTCCNTNCGCTCCTTGTCGGTATTCACCGGGCCCTCAAACAGAACCTCGCCGTTGTTGTCTATGGCCTTGAAGGCTTTTTTGCCGTTGTTGGTTGTCAACGAATAAGTGCCAGTATTGTCCTTGATGGTGGCGGAGGCGTTGGCGACGCGTATCTGTTTCGCGCCTCCAGGAATTTTGGGTAGCGGCTGCCGTTGGCCGGGGTCGAAGGGAAACGCCGGGATCGCCAGTCCGCCACCGCCGCGCGGTAGTTGGCCGGGCCCCATGTTTTTCCATTGCTCCTGCCATTCTTCAATGGCCTTGCGGAATTGCTCCATGGCCTGTGGGTTATTGGGGTCAATGAAAGGAAAGGGCATGAATCCGCCTCGGAATTGTGGGTTCCGTTGGCCGCCTTGTCTGCGGAAAGGCACATTCCGTTGGCCGAGTTGGATATCGATGTTGCCCTTGGCAAGCTTGGCTTTCACNTTCTGTTCCTTGCCTTTGCGGTAGAGCGTCATCGTAATCTCATCGCCGGGCTTTTTTACTTTGATGAGTGTCTGGAATTGATCGGCATTGATAATGAGTTGGTCATCGATCTTGGTGATGATGTCGTTGGCTTTCAGCTTGGCCTTATCGGCGGGGCTGTCCTTGGCAACTTGGCCGACNGCTACACCGACACCTTCGGGGATNTCCAACTGTTCACGTGCGATAGCAGGAATTGTAGCNAGCGCGACACCGAGNTAGGTGCCTTGCTTNGCATTGGGTTGGCCGTCCTTCTTCTTGTCGTCAGCTGATGCGGCCAGCGGCAGTAGCACTGCGGCGATAAGGGATTGAATGATGAATTTTTTCATGTCTGCTTGGGTTNTGATTTAAAAGTCAGTGGGTGGTGATGGCTTTTGCNTCGCGGCAAGCGTGAGTCCGCGTTCAGAGCATTTGCAGNCGGATGNGCTTCCTTGGNNTANTTTTACAGTCCAAATTTCTCGTNGNCATTGCCACGACGTCCACATTCTACAGTATTCGCTNGGGTCTTGCACAGACGAAAGCTGCAGAGTTGAGNTTNTTTATTCGTCCAATTGAAAATGCCGTTCTGATAGTTTGAGACAGCCGCTAGTCGATGTCCTCGGCTATTGAGGTGCCGGGGGCGAGACGGTCATTTAGCGAAAAGCCGATTCCGCCGNTGGATGCATGGGGTTCCCAGCCGCACTTGAAGCCGAGTTCGTCGGCGATTGCACGGGCTTCCAGGTAGACGGGNAANCTGTCGTCNCGCACAAGGAACTGGATGTAGACGCGCGCGCGGTTGGGCAGNCCTTGAAGGTGNCGGCGGAAGGANGAGTCGGGTGCGCGCACTTGTTCNTCATTCTCGCCATTGCCAAATCGTTTCACGGTGTAGTTGACCCATGCGAGTTTGCGGAAGTCCAGTTGCAGATAGCGGTTGGAAATGGGGTTTGCCTGAAAATGGGCCTGTACCTTTCCCATTACGAAGCGGTCCCGATCGAGGGCGTTGGGATCGAGGCGGTATTGGAGGTCGATGCGTTCCTTATTGTCGTTAAGAAAGGCAGCGTATTCCTTTTTAAATTGGGCNCGCAGTTCGTCGACGTTGGTGCCATCGACGATGCGGCCGTTTTGGCATAGGAACACGAGNTTGGTGGCTCCNGCTGGAGGATCGCGGGGGATAGGGACGCGAAGACGATTTTTCTGGCTGATTTTAAGTCGGGTCTCCCTGAGCTTGGCTTGAGCTTGGTCGAGATTTTTCTGTGCAGTACCAAGTTGCGCGTCGAGTTGGAAGAGTTGCTTGGCATGATCGACTTGCGCGGCCATTTGTCGGGGGTCAACCAGAACGTCTTCCAGCTGCAGGGCAGCAATGAGCCGGAGGAGTTTCAGGTTTTCCTGCTGTATGAGTTGGCGGATAGCNTCTTTCTGTTTGTCGATGGCGGCAGCCTCGAGTTTTCGGCCAGANAANGCCTGTTCGGCCTGCTCAAGTTCGCCTTGGGGNCCGTCGATATCAGGGATGGCGTTGGCGACATGCGCAGCCTGCTGGCGCGCGGCACGGATTTGTCGCTCCGCGACCTCTAGTTGTTCTGCCTTGGCATCGGCAGCTTCCTGTGCCGGTTGGATCTGTACAGCAAGATCGTCAGCGTTTTCTTGGATTTCATCGAGTGCTTGTCGGGCAGCAGCGAGTTCGACTTGGTTTTGTTTTAAATGAGCGAAGTCGGCAGGGAGCAGCTTCCGGATGGCCTCGCCGGCGTTAAGTTGAATTAGGATGATGACGATGACGAGGATGCCGGCAAAGTTGAATAGTGTGTCTAGCAGCGAGTCTAGCGGACTAGCTGGTGTTGGGCGTGAGCGGCGGCGTTTAAACATGGCGGTCAGGGCTGTTGTCCTTCGATCTTGAGCGGAGCGTTACCGGGCAAGGCAAGAAAGCCGGGAGTCAGGCCGGCCTCGCGCGCTTGCATTCTGGCGACCTCGAAGGTATCGACGGCATCGGGGCGAATAAGCAAAACGACCGTGCGCTGTTGCTCATTTTTCATTGCCTTTAAAAAATTTCCGAAACCCTGAAAGCCAGTGAGCGGATAGCCGATGGGTGAGCGGGGGAAGGCAAGCCCGCTGGGTCGGTGAATGAGGTCGCGCGCGCGACACTCGATAAACACCGGCTTGCCGCGTCCGCTGCCGCCGGACAGGATGGTGATGTTTTCGCCCGGCTTTTGGCTGGCAAGCTGGGCGGCCTGTTTGTTGGCTGCTTCAAGTTGAACGCCGAGTGCGGCNACCTCTTGTTGTAGTCGGTTCTGTTCCAGCTGCAGTCCGCCGGGATTGTCGGCTGCGTCGGCAAAACGCGATACGGCCTGAGCGCCGGCGGCCTCGAGTTCCTTTAGCTTTGCCAAGCGCACCTTGGCGTTGGCGTGTTCGGCTTTTTGTTTCTCTAGTTCTTTCTCGGCAGCGGGGATTGCGCCCGCAATTTTTTGGGCTTCGACCTGCGCAGCCTTGGCCCGGGCACGGATGTCGGCCAGCTTGGCTTCTTGTTTTACGCGCCTTGCATTTAGGTTCTTCAATTCCTGGTCAGCCTCGACGGCATGTGCTTGAGCATCATTTAATAGAGCTTCCACTTCCGCCAGTCGGGCATTTTCTCCAGCGAGACAATCATTTGCTGCGGGAATTTCCTGCGCAAGATTGGCGGCAAGTTTGTCCACGTCATCGCGTTCCTGCTGGATGGCAGCGAGTTGGCGGTCAAATTCCACAGGATCCAGCTGGCTTTCCTCCATTTGGCCCAGCACGGAGCTGGCAAGAATNAGCGCGAGCACGCCGATGACGCAGGTGATCACGCTAAGAAACGGGAAAAGAGCAAGCCGCAGTTGCTTGTCTTTTTTACGCCGTGACATGACCGTTGCCTTTCCGGCCCAGAAGCCAACTCCAGCGCGAGTGGCCGTTGCCATTACTTCCATTGTCGTTGTTAGGAGGCGCAGCCGGGTTCGCAACCCGTTGTTCGAGTGCTCGGTTCTGGTGCTGGAGTTGTGCCAAGACAGTCGCGAGGATTTCAGTTTGCCGTTCGGATTGCTCGCGCAGCCCAGCGGCTGCGTTCTCAAAACACTCGGCAATTCGTACGACCTGTTGCTTGCCGGTCTCCTGCATTTGAGATTGGGCGGAGTCCAGACGGNTTGCGACTTCCTNACTCATGTGTGGAAGAAATTCGCCGTAAGCCTCAGCCTGTTGTGCGGTGTTTTGCGCCAGTTTTTCTAGGGCAGTTGTCAGTTGATGCTGCGGCGCGGCAATGCGCTCGCCCATGGATCGCATNGCATCCAGGTTGTGGCGGGCTTGGGTTTCAAAGCTCTCTTGCAGTCCCGACTCGCGAGATTGCCATTTGACGGTTTGTTCAGCCAATGATTGGCAAGCAGCCTCCATCACGCGCGCGTGTTCGGCGCTGACCTTTTGTTGCTGTGCCAACACCATCTCGATGCGTTCCAGATGTTCACGCAGGCCATCTCGATGCGCTGACTGCAATTCCTGAAGGTTGCGTTCGAAAGATTCGGTTAGCGGTCCCGACACGCGTTCATTCACGTCGCGATACAAGTTTACCACATCCTCGGCTTGGCGAGCGGCGGCTTGGCTGGATTCGTTTATGGACTTGGCCAACTCATGCTGAGTTTTGGACACGCCCTCGTGCAGTTCTGTTTGTGATTCCACAAGGTTTTTCTGCATGGCCTCCATTTGGTTGGTGAAGTTGGTGCTCCAGCTTTGCAGCATTGTGGTATGTTGTTCGGATGTGTCCCTCCATTGGTTGGCTTGTGCGGTGATGCTGTAGTTAAGGGTAATGAGCGCCTCCTTGAGATCCGCCGCCAGCAATTCAACCGGATTCTTTTGGCGCTCGGCATCTTCCAGTCGCGTGAGGAATTCGTTGGTCGCATAGTCGTCAACGCGGCTGAGTAGTTTCTCCTCGGCCTGTTGGCAACTGCTTACCGGTAGCATCAAGCATACGCTCATCAAAAGCGCCAATAGCGTTGTGTCAAACGCGGTGGATAGACCGGAGGTGACGCCGGTAAGCGAATTCTTGATGGCTGATAGTTCGGTCGCGCCCTGTAAGGTGTCACCAAAGCCGCCCACCGCCGTGCTAATCCCAAGCACCGTGCCGATGAACCCCATCAGTGGAATTACTGCGATAAAGACTTTCACGAGCGTGAAGCTGTTCTCCGAGTTTCGCGCGTCGACATCGGACTGCATGTTCAACGTTGTGGCTACTTCCTGTACGTCGCCGTTGGCTTGGAAGGACTCCAGTCCGCCGCGGACTCGGCGCGCTAACAGGCTGTTGCGTGTTGGTTGGGGCAGGGCGTCCAGTTGCTCAAGAAGCGGACGGGTGTTGTCATGGTTGATGCGTCGAGGTTCATCCGGCAGCAAGGCTCCTTTACAAGCGCGGTTTTCCCGCAAGGTTTCGAATACTTTCCATAACAGCGAGCAACCAGCCCAAAAGGTCAGGAAAATGATGGCATGCTGGATGGGGCCGCGCAGTGCGAGAAGGCCGTGTGCGTAGGTTCCCTTGAAGGCCGGCAGGATGGCCAGATACAGCAGCGCGGTGAGTGCAGCGGCAGCAAGGGCCGGCAGGAGCCAGTTAAGAAAGAGGGATCGTCCTTGATTCATGGTTTATCAGGGGGGTTAGTGTTTTTGAGATGGGATGGGCTGACACTGTCGCCGGCCCGGATTTGAATTTCGCTCGAAAGAATCCTGCACAATGCAATGTCTCGGAAGGCTTCGCCGATCTCAAGCTGTCCAATGATTTTCCCGTCGCGTTCGACTTGCAACTTTTGTTTCGGAGCAACACCTTTCAGGCGACCANCGTTGATCATCAAAGTTTTGGCCCCCGGCTGGACGAACGTGACTTCGCCGATTGGTACTTGAGGATCTGGAATGGGCGCTGGTACTACGTTTGNACGTGGGTTGGGGTCGGGCGGAGCGATAATCTTTGCCTTGGGCTCGGGATCGGGCAGGGCGGGGAGGCCNACCGCCAGTTGGGGTGGAGNTTCCGCTGGTGGAACGGCGGGGAGATCAGGTGGATTTGGTTTTCTCTGAGGGGGTAAGCCAGCCACAGGTGGCGGGACTGGGCGGGGTGTAGGTGTGTTAGAATTTACGTTACGAGGTCGCCATCCATTTTGGCGCAGCTTGTCTGCGATGTAATCCGGCTTGTGAATCCCAACAAGCGTTGGCCCGAGCAATGCCGTGAAAGGGTTGATTAAAGAATCTGCATNCGGGCGGCCTGGGGCAAAAGCTTTGCGAGCATGGTCAGGTAAAGGTTCGTTCAGAGAAAAAGCGCGAAAAACNTCAAACTGCTTCTCAGCTTTGNTTAGATCTCGGTGGAATTCCACCGGNGTAGCGCCTGGTTTACCCCATGTCTCCCAAGTTGGCGTTGGCGAAACACAGCCGCCAAGACAAATAACCATGATGCCAAGCTTGAACACGCCAAGCCATTCCATCCACATCCTGTATACCGCCAGTTTCATGAGCGAAAATCCAANGGACTTAAGATACGTACACGGACAATACGTATACGTATATATCAGGTTCGGNCTGTTGTCAACNGATGTGATGAATATTTTTTGNATAATATTGGTAAGCCTGTTCTGGACGATGGCTCGTTGCGTGATATGGTNTGCCGATGGCAATGATGCGGATTNCCCTCGTTCTGGTCTTATCGGCGATTCAACTCTTGGCAGACAACTGGCCGGCTTGGCGTGGGCCGCNNGGAACTGGAGTTTGTCTTGAGGAAAAATTACCAACGAACTGGTCCCAAACAAAAAACGTTAAGTGGAGGGTAATGTTGCCGGATCGNGGAAACTCATCGCCCATTGTTTGGGGTGGAAAGGTATTCGTGACTCAGGCGATCGAAAAGGAAGGGCGACGCACNCTCATGTGTCTGGATCGCCAAAACGGAAAGNTGCTTTGGCAAAAAGGAGTTCTCTTCAAGGAGAAGGAGGCAACGCATCGGACGAATCCCTATTGCTCGGCCTCGCCAGTGACGGATGGGGAGCGNGTGGTGGTGTCACATGCGTCGGCTGGGTTGGTGTGTTATGACATGGATGGCAAGGAGCTTTGGCGTCGGGAANTTGGCCCGCAAAAGCATATTTGGGGCAATGGCGCTTCTCCGGTGATCTACAAAAATCTGGTGATCTTGAACCATGGCCCTGGCGATCCCACATTTCTTGTGGCACTTGACAAGACCAATGGCACAGAGGTTTGGCGTCACGATGAGCCCGGGGGTGACTCTGGCGAAAAGAAGGACGACCAACGAGGCAAGTGGCTTGGCTCGTGGACTACGCCGATTCTCGTTAAAGCAAANGGCAAGGATCAGTTGCTAATGAGTTATCCGGGCCGACTGGCGGCTTTTNATCCGGGAGNNGGCAAGGAACTATGGTCGTGCAAGGGANTGAATCCANTGNTTTANACCTCGCCGCTTTACGACNAAGGCATTGCGGTGGCGATGGGTGGCTATGGCGGCACGGCGTTGGCAACGCGCATCGGTGTAACTGGCGACGTCACTACCACGCATCGCCTGTGGACGCGCCCAAAGGAACAGCAGCGTATTGGCTCCGGTGTGCTGCATGACGGCCATATTTATATTTTAAACGCCACCGGAGTTGCCCAGTGCATTAACGTGATGAACGGGAAGGTGGCTTGGGAAGAACGGCTGATGGGCAAAGGGCCCCGTGGCGGCTCATGGTCGTCAATGGTTCTGGCGGGAGACAAGATTTACGCCATCAATCAATCGGCCGATACTTTTATTCTGAAGGCCTCGCCCAAGTTTGAACTGCTGGCCGTCAATTCGCTCGGTGAAACCACCCAATCCTCTATTGCGGCATCCAATGGGGAATTGTTTATTCGCACTTACAAACATCTTTGGTGCATCAGGGAGAATTGAGAATTTTCTGGAAGAATGGAATGCTTATTCGAAATGCGACAGTGTTATGAAACTAAACGCCGGGTTGCGGCGTATTATTGACGAAGGGTCATGGGCGCGGTTGGCGTCCTTCTAACTATGCGATACTTGATTTTAACTGGAATGGTTGGTTTTGCCTCACTGGGATTGGCTGAGGAACGGGTTGCGCCGAATTTCAGCGAGCATGTGGCACCAATTATTTTTCAAAACTGCACGACTTGCCACCGCAAGGGGGAGGGGGCACCGTTTGAGTTCACTAGCTATGAAAACATACGCAAGCGGGGGAAATTGATCGCGCGGGTAACGGAAAGCGGATTCATGCCGCCTTGGCATGCTTCGTCGAAAGACTTCAAGTTCACGGGCGAACGTGGGCTAACGAAGGCGCAAGTCGAAACTTTGGCGGATTGGGTGGAAAGCGGCATGCCGGAAGGCGATTCGGGCAAGGTGCCGCCGCTGCCGAAATACACACCGGGCTGGAAACTTGGGAAGCCAGACTTGATCGTCAAGATGAAAGAGCCTTTTCCGGTGCCGGCGGCAGGGCGCGATATTTACCGGAGCTTTGTCATTCCACTGGACATCCGCGAAACGAAGTGGGTGAAGGCGGTGGAATTCAAACCTGGCGCGCCGGAAGTGGTGCATCACGCGCTGTTTCGGTACGACACAACTGGACGTGCGCGGCAGCTTGATGCGCGCTCCCCAACGCCGGGTTTTCGCGGCATGGGAGAAGGTAATGCGTTGGGACCCCGCAGCCTTGGGGGATGGGCAGTTGGCGGTAGTGCGAGGTTTCTACCCGATGGGTTGGCATACCGCTTGCCACGCGGGGCAGACCTGATTCTGGACATGCATTTTCATTTGTCTGGAAAACTGGAAAAGGAGATCTCCACCGTGGGGATTTACTTCACAGACGAACCTCCGACGGACGTGTTTGCAGCTATTCAAATGCCACCCCGTTTTGGCGCACTGTCGAGAGTGGACATTCCGCCGGGGGTAAAAGATTACACGGTTGAGGATTCATTCGTGCTGCCGGTGGACTTGGAGGCGTTCAGCATGAGTGCGCACGCGCATTACTTGGGAAAAAGCATGCGAATGACGGCAACGTTGCCCAATGGCAAGACGTTGGAGTTGATTCATATCCGCGACTGGGACTTCACGTGGCAGGAGGAATACAATTTTTCAGATTTTGTATCGCTGCCGCGAGGCACGCGACTTGACACAAGGGTGGTGTGGGACAACTCGGCGAATAACCCGTCGAACCCACACAATCCGCCACGGAGGGTGCGTTGGGGTCTGCAGTCCACTGACGAGATGGGCAGCCTGACCGTTACAGTAAAGCCCAAGAACAGGCGGGATTTGGCCGCGCTGCAAGCCGCCTTGGGCCAGCATGCGCGTGAGCATTACAATGCTCGGCGCAATCGACCAGAGCCGGGTCGCGCGCGCGGACTATGGCAAGGGATCGTTGCGAACATTTTTAAAAGTGACAAGGATGGCAATGGCAAAATCAGCCGCGAGGAGGTGCCAGAGTGGTTGTCACGCTCGTTCGGGAAGATCGATTTAGATGGCGACGGGGAGTTGTCTCGGGATGAATTGGATAAGGCACCTTCCCGTCTGCGGCGATAGAGCAAAGACATAAGGCTGCCAAAAGCTGAACTACTATAAATGAAAATAGGACTTTCAATCGCTGCAATCGCCCTCGGCATGTCCTTGGGTGCCGCGGACAACTGGCCGCAATTTCGCGGGCCGGGGGCAATGGGGGTCTCGGGGAATGCAGATTTGCCCGATGAATGGAGTGCCACCAAGAATATCGAGTGGACATGGGATTTGCCCGGGCGCGGCTGGTCCTCTCCGGTGGTGTGGGGCAAGCGTGTGTTTGTGACGACCGTCACGACTGACGGCGAGCAGTGGGTAGCGAAGAAGGGATTGTATTTCGGTGGTAATCGTTATCAGCCGCCGAAGGGTAAACATCAGTGGAAGGTGCTTTGCCTCGACCTCGAGACGGGCAAAGTGGTGTGGGAGCGCACCCCGCTCACTGGCAAGCCGCGCGGCAGCATTCACATCAAGAATAGCTACGCTTCCGAGACACCGATCACCGACGGCGAACGCGTGTATGCGTATTTTGGCAATCACGGTCTGTTCTGCTATGAAATGGCTGGCAAGCAGCTTTGGAAAAAGGAATGGCCAGCGGTGAAGACGCGCTACGGCTGGGGGTTGGCGGCCTCTCCGGTGCTACATGACGGGCGGTTGTACATTGTGAATGACAACGAGGAGCAGTCATTCCTTGTGGCGTTGGATGCCAAGACCGGTAAGCAAATCTGGCGCACAGAGCGTTCTGGCGAAAAGAGTAATTGGTCCACTCCGTTCATCTGGAAAAACAAGTTGCGCACGGAAATCATCACGCCCGGCACGCGCAAGAATCGCGCGTACGATCTCGACGGCAAGCTGCTGTATCAATTCGGTGGCAGTTCCTCCATCACCATCGCCACGCCGTATGCGAAGTTTGGCCTGCTGTACATCACCTCCGGCTACGTGGGCGACCGCAAGAAACCGATCTTCGCCATCCGCCCCGGCGCCAAGGGCGACATTTCATTGGAATCTGATCAAGACAGCAACGCCCACATCGCCTGGTGCCAGCGGCGCTCTGGGCCGTACAATCCCTCGACCATCATTTATGACGATCTGCTGTACGTGCTACTTGATCGGGGTTTGGTTTCCTGCTTTGAAGCCAAGACCGGTAAAGCGATTTACGGACCGGAACGCGTTGTGCCTCGCGGCGGCGCCTTCACCAGTTCGCCTTGGGCGTATAACGGCAAAATCTTTTTCCTCGATGAAAATTCAGTGACGCACGTGCTGCAGGCCGGGCGCGAATTCAAGCTGCTTCACCGCAATCGCCTCACCGATAAGGAAGGCATCTGCATGGCCACACCAGCGTTGGCAGGCGATCGATTACTCATCCGCACGGACGCCCGCATCTATTGCATACGCAAGCGTGCAGCTACTCCTTGAGCACCATGTCGATGCACATCACGGTAGCGAGGATTAGCTGCCGCGCGACGCTGTCGGCGGGGACGGTATCTGAGATGCTCAATACGTAATTATCGGCACTTGTAAATAGCTCCTTGCCGAGGCCGGCCCATTTTTTGGTGATATGTGCAAGCTCAACATTGCCGTAGAAAAAGCGAAAATCCCAACTTGTCCATTTGCCTTTCAGCGTGCAAACCGGTTTGCCGTGCGCATCGAGCACTGTGAACGCGCCGCCTATGGAAAAGATTTTTTCCTTAAAGCCGCCAATGAATTGGTTTTGCTCGTTGTATACCTCGACCATTGAGAGAAAAAATGATACGCCGCGTTTAACCGTCAATACTGGCCGCCCATTAGGCGTGCGGATTTCCACGTGAAATGGCGTGTTGCGTTTCCATTTTGTGAAACGTAGGAGTTTCGTGAATTTACCAAGTTTGTCCTCGCGGCATTCCATGATCACTTGACCATTGGTTGGGTCAAGGATGTCGTAGTTGTTGGCAGCCTTGAGGATGCCAGTGTGTTCCTTTACGAAGTACACGTTGCGGGCAAGAATTTCGTTCATGATTTACAGTGAGTTGCGCGCTATTGAGTATTTTTCAACTCGCAAGAGAGGCGCTAGTGTAAGCGATGGCCTGAGAAGTGTCTGCAGGCAAAGCAAAATCCGTTGTTGGTTTTTGGTCAGCGAAGTCAGAGGGCGCCAACCAGATCCAGTCCGTCGTTGATATGGCTCTTTATCTCCTCATTTAAAATATTTCCCGCCTTAATGGCTTCCTCTGCGTCCGTGATGTAACCGTCAATGCCATCGAGTCCCTTTTCAACCTGAAAATACCCAACGATGTCGTCGTATTTCTGGATCGACTTCTCGATCTTTTCCATTACCTCGTTGGCAGCATCCATCTTGGCGGCAAGTTGCTTCTGCTTTTCCTCGATGCTGGCAACCATCTTTTCCTTATAAGTCTGGTTCTCTTCTGCTCGCCGCATAAGCATGTCAAACAAGTCTTCGGCATTGTCCTTGCTGTCATCCAAGGCAGACTTCAAGTCATCGTACTTGGATTTCATGGATTCAAGGTTTGCTTCCAACAGCTTGATAGACTCGTCGGAAAGGTTCATTTCATCCAATACCGTCTTTAGTTGTGTGTAGGCCGACTCAATATTCTCCGTGGTTTCATCAGCCTCGGTATTCACCTGTCCCAGTGACTCCTTGAGATCGGACTTGGAATCGTTGATGTTGTCGATGGTCGCCTCTTTGCCGCAACCCGCAGATAAGGCCAAGGCGCATACGGCTACACAAAGTGAGCGCAGTGTTCGGTAAAAGTTCATAACGATTATATTGGAATTCTTTGTGAGCCAGTCCCAACATAATTACATATGTGGGAGGTCTATTTAACGGAAAATCTACCCTTCAGATTTTTGTGTCAATATTTTTCATGATGAGGGGCTTGACGTGAAAAGAAAAGTGGTTGAGAAAAAGTCCATCTCATGAAGTTTTCTTTCCAATTTATATTTTAGTTGGTGATGAAAATTATTTTGCAAATAACATAATTAAACTACTTACTAATACTGTTATAACGGAAGATTCAAAAGATTTTGACTATTTTAAATACTATGGTAATGAAATTAATGAAGATCAAGTAATTGACGCTGCTAAAAGATACCCATTAGTTGGAAAATATACTTTAATTATTG
>PBPF01000045.1 GCA_002724615.1 Verrucomicrobiales bacterium
CCGGGCGACACCTCCCACAGCGCATCCAGCACAAAGATCACATCCACGCCCTCTGCGAATTCCTCAAGGTGCAATCCCGGGATCACCAGCGTAGCAGGAAACAACACGAGCACCCCCAACGCAAGAAGTGCGCCCCACCAGCGCCCCACACGATCCAGCACTTCACGTCGCGCATAAAGCAAGGCGCCAAACGCGAAGAACACACCATAATACCCCAGCAACCGTGGAATCGGCCCAATGCCCATGGGGCTGTCCACGTTCAGCTCCCGCATCAGCCACTGGAACGGGAGCGTAGCCGGCACAACCAATATCAAGCACCGCGGCATCTCCAGCCACTTTCCGGTCGGAGCGCGCCATCCTCGGCGATCGGCCACCCAAGCCACAGCGGCGTATCCTGCCAGCAGCCAAAGCAGATACCACAGAAACCACAAGTGCCCAAAGTTCAGGGCAAAGATTTCACCCTTGATACCCGAAGATTCAGCCAGTTCCTGCCAGT
Organism: Verrucomicrobiales bacterium; assembly: GCA_002724615.1. Taxonomy (GTDB): domain Bacteria; phylum Verrucomicrobiota; class Verrucomicrobiia; order Limisphaerales; family UBA1100; genus UBA6614. The sequence continues at coordinate 497 of PBPF01000045.1, forward strand.
CCCAACCCTGCCGTTCCAAGCATACGATCCATTGCCAAAACATCAGCGGCAACAGCAAGATGCTGAACAGCAGCAGCGGCAACCCGATGCGACGCAACCGGTTGTGAATGAACTCCTGAGCGCCGCGCCGTTCCCACAACAGCCCCGCAAAAAAACCCGCCATCACAAAAAATACCTGCAGCCGAAATCCGTGCACTGCCATCACCCCCACCGACCACAACTCGTGTGAGCGCACATCCGTCACCGCCCAAAACCCCTTCACTTCCGGCACAAACGCCAGTGCCCCGTGCAAGCCAATGCCCATCAGCATTGCCCACGCCCGGAGCGCGTCAAGATGGTGCCAACGCTGTTTCATTGTAACTTTCGACTGTAAATTGCTGTATTCTCGGCTAGACTGGAGCCGACGTGTCGTTATGGACTAACACCTTCGCCCTGTTGCTGGCCCTCAATGCCGGCGCGGCACCGCTGTCCTTAAAGGACGTCCGGGGCCGTCCCGTCCAGCCCATGGAGGCTGCGACCAAAAAGGCCGCCATCCTGTTCTTCATCACTACCGACTGCCCCATCGCAAATAAGTTTGCCCCTCAAATTCAGAAACTCGCCGCACGTTACGCCCCCCATGCGCGTTGCACGCTTGTTTATCCAGACCCCGACTTGACGGGGGCAGCGATTCAAAAACACCTCGTTGATTTTGGCTATGGCAAACTTACGGCGGTACATGACCATGATCACCGACTAGTGCTGGCCACCGGCGCGGAGGTTACGCCCGAGGCAGTTGTGGTGGATGCGCGGGGACGCATAGTTTACCGTGGTCGCATCAACAATTACTACGCCGACTTTGGCAAGCCGCGCAGGGTGATCACCGTGCATGACCTGCGCGACGCACTCGACGCCGTGATCGCCGGCAAGCCCGTGGCCCGCCCGCGTACCGAAGCCATCGGCTGCTACATCACTCCGCTGAAAAGCCGGTGACCCGGTGATTCCGACGGCACGACACCCGGAGATGGTTTGCAAAACAAGTTAAACGAACAATAATCCCCGCCGACCATCAGGAACCAACAGGCGTGCGGCGGGGAGAATTTAATTGAAAANAAAATGATACGATTTTTACCAATTCTGGCGGCCACATTGGTCGGCGCGCTGGCCTCGGGAGCAGCGTTGTACGCGGTTTTCGAGAAACAGAAGCGCCNGCAACGCGAATCTCTGGAAGCTGATGCGAAGGAGACAACCGACCGACTNGAGAAGGAGCTGAAGGANAGCCAGAAAAAGGCTGCCATCGCCAAGGCGCAAAGCAAGGGGCAGCNCGGTGCGGATACAGCCATCGCGCTGTCGGCACCGGCTGCGCCCAAGTCGAACGTGGTGGATGACCCGGAGAAGATCATCGGGCTGCTGACCAACTTGGACGTGGAGGATGACTACACCAACCGCCGGGCGGTGCATTATTTCGAATCGCTGGTAGACATAGGCCCAACGTCCTTGCAGCCAATCCGTGAGTTTCTCGAGCGCGATCCCCCGGTGGATTTGGTATTCGAGATACCTGATGAACGACGGGGCCGGTTCAGCCGACGGCCACGGGGCGGTCGGGAAAGGGAGATGCAGGATGAAATCCGCGAGAGCGATGCCATCAATTATTTCCAGCCGTTCCCCAAGCCAAACAGCGGCTTCCCCCCCACCTTGAGGCTGGGCCTGCTCGAAGCCACGGCCAAGGTTGGCGCTAAGGTCGGTGGCTCGGAGGCGGAAGACCTTTTGACTAATGTCCTCAGCACGACCTCGCGCGGTGTGGAGATTGCGTACCTCGANCTNGCGNTGGAGGAGATCGAGCCGGGCAAGTACCGTGAAGCGATTCTGGAAAACGCGCGCGACATCCTGGCCAATCCGCCGCCTGAATCCAACGCCACCAAGCTCGACGAGCGTTCAAAGGGCTATCTNTATGCCATTCTGGTCAAATACAAGGATGAAAAATTTGTGGAAATCGCGAAAGGCCTGCTGGTGAGCGATGATGGCAAGCTGGACGGCTACGCACTGCTGTATCTGCGGCAAGTGCTGGGTGAAAGGGCTTTGCCGATTTTCCTGAATGCCTATCGNAATCCGAACATTACCAACAAATGGGAAAAAGCTGCCATCAGCGATGCTGCCATGCACTACGTGGGCCGGAATGGACAGGCCGACGAGATTTGGCGAGAGATGATGAAGGATGGATTCAAGTCGATGGAGGGCGAAGACATGTTTTCCGAGAAACGCTATGAGAAGCTGTTTTTGCCTGTCGTCAGCCTTGCGCGAGACATGGACGATCAGGATGTTGACACCATCAAGAAACGGCGCAAGCTGCTGGGCGAGGCGCGCAAGGGGTCCGGGGATCTGCTGCTTCAGTTTGGCCTCACCATGCTCGACCGCCGCATGGGCGAGGCACAAAAGAAAAAGGAAGAGAAACAGGACGAATAGGCGGGCAATAATTTAAAAATGAAATCATTCATCAGCCTGATTCTGGCAGGCGTCGTAGGTGCCGCAGCCGCCGGCGTGGTGGCTTGGGCCGCCTTAGACATCTCCCACAAAAAAACCCTGCGCGAACAACAAACCCAGCATGAGGCAGAACTGAAAAAAGCCAAGGAGGAGCATGACCAAGCCCTGAGGGCGCTACCCCCACGCAATGCGCGCCCGAAGATCAAGCGTCCNGTGGATAAAAACGTGCCCGGCGCTACCACACAACCGNGTGGCCAGACGGTAATTGAAGAAGAGTATTCGCCCGAGTCCCTTCTCGATTACCTCAAAAAAACCGAGGCGGCGGGCTCANNCCTCATTACCAAGCAGAGGCGCATTATTCACTGNTTTGTGGGGCTNGTGGAGTTCGGCGAGGAGGCAATTCCTGTAATTGACGACTTTCTAATGGGTGAACCCGACGCCTCCGGCGAACGCAAACGCTTGGACCGCAACTATGCNACCGCGTCGCGCGAAAACCCCAGTGACCGGCTCAACCTCGGCGGGGACAATGAGGAGCAAGAAGACTGGAGNGCCGCTGTNGACTACTGGGGCGGACTGGCCTATCGCAGTTCTGGCGAGTTGTTTCCCCAAAGCCTNCGCATTGGACTGCTTGAGGTCGTGCAGGAGATCAGCGGCGAGCGGACCGANGAAATCCTCCTTCGTGAACTAGCCGAGACCAGCCGGAGTGTCGAGGTGGTGATCATTGGNGACCTGCTGGACAAGGTTTCCCCAGGCAANCACAAGGAAGCCGTGCTGCAATCCGCNCACGAATTGATCAAGAAACCTTTGGACGACGATTCCCGCCGTATCCTCTTTGCGCTGCTATATAAATACAAGGATGAGCGGCTGGTTGAGTTTGCCCGCAAAATCCTCGTCAACTCTGAGGGGCGAATCGANGGCGCCGCCCTGCGCTACATCAACGAGACCATGGGCGAAGGTGCCATGCCCATNCTGCTCGACCTGTATAAAAGGAATGACATCACCAACCCAAACGACAAGTTTGTTATCAGTGCCGCCGCAATGAAATATGTTGGAAAGAACGGTGACGCCGACAACGTCTTCCGTGAGGTATTCGACAGCGGTTTGGAGAACCTCGACAACCCCGAGGGCGACAAGGGACTGGCGTTCAAGTCATTACTGGCCGCTGGTTCCTCGCTGGCCCGAGGCGCCGAAAATGCCCAAGTAGTTCGTAACCGGCAAAAGCTGCTTGGCGAGTACCTCGACCGCTCCAAAAACCCCATCGTCAATCGCGGACTGGAAGAGGTAAACAAACAGTTGTCCGATCAACTGCGCCAGTTCGAGGCCAATCAGTAACAGTCAATCAGAGGTGCAAACAGGCGGCCTCAAAAATCCGCCTACTTTCGAGGGTAATCGTAATCCGTCGCAGCGGGAAAGCTGGATGGCACCTCACTCCAGTAAGTTGCCGCGAAATCCAANGTCATCACCGAGCACGTCGGTACGTCCATCACCGGCATACCGTACACCCCCGCAGCCAAGTCGCTCACGCCCGGGTTGTGCCCCACGCACATCACCGACGACCACCGGTCGTTCAACTCCCTGATGATTTCCAGCCAAGCATCAACCTGTGCATTGTACAGCCGCGGCTCAACTACGATGTCCTCAACCGGATAATCCAATTCCGCCGCCATNAACCGCGCGGTCTCCTGCGCACGTAATGCGGAACTTGCCACAAGCTGTCCAGGCCGAATCCCGTTTCGCGCCAGGCGCGTCCCCATCACCGGCGCATCGGCCAACCCTTGTTCATTCAAGCATCGCTCCAGATCAGGCGGACCCATATCTGATTTTGCATGCCGGATGAGAATGAGTTTTTTCAATGGATTTCGGGTTTGCTTCCCGTTGGTTTCGCGATAGGTTGACGGGCAACAACCCTTTTGAAAAGAAATATGAAATCTTTCCTAACTGTTTTCGTGGCCTTGTTTTTGGCTGTATCGTTTGCGCAAGCGGCCGACGACCATATCGTGTATAAGCCCAAGGATGGACCGGGAGGCGGGAAGCACATCGTGTTCCTTTGCGGCGATGAGGAGTATCGCGGCGAGGAGGGGC
>PBPF01000046.1 GCA_002724615.1 Verrucomicrobiales bacterium
GTGATGATCTTGGTCGATGACCTCGGCTATTCGGATCTTTCTTCTTTCGGCGGCAAGGATATCCGTACACCGGCGATCGACAAACTGATGAAGTCCGGCCTGCGCTTTGATCAATTTTATTCGAACTGCACAGTTTGTACACCCACCCGGGCCTCATTGCTCACTGGTCGCTATCCCGATCTAGTCGGTGCTCCGGGTGTCATCCGCCAATGGGCTCCAAACAGCTGGGGCTATTTCAAACCCACTGGTCCAACCTTGCCTGAAATGCTGCGCAAAGCCGGTTACCACACCGGCATGGTAGGCAAATGGCATCTTGGTTTCGAGTCGCCCAACATCCCCAATGACCGTGGTTTTGATTTCTTCCATGGTTTCCTCGCCGACATGATGGACGACTACTGGAAACACCTTCGCGGCGGCGTCAATTGGATGCGCCTCAACAAGCAGGAAGTGAAACCCAAGGGCCACGCCACCGAGGTCTTCACGCGTTGGGCTATCGATTACGTTAAGAAACAATCGACAAACAAGGAGCAGCCTTTCTTTCTCTATCTTGCGTACAACGCACCGCACTTCCCCATCCAGCCACCGAGAGATTGGCTGGAGAAAGTGCAAAAGCGAGAACCGCAACTAGACAAGAAACGCGCCACCAACGTCGCGTTTGTCGAGCACATGGATCACGAGATCGGCAAGTTTCTCAGCGCAATCGACGACCTCGACATTGCCAAGGACACATTGATTGTTTTCTCCTCCGACAACGGCGGCTCCATTCCACACGGCGCGTTGAACGGCAAACTGCGCGGCGGCAAGCAGGAGCATTGGGAAGGCGGCATTCGTGTGCCCACTTGTGCTGTCTGGCCGGGAACCATCCCTGCGGGACGCACCGATGCGCCGGGCATCACCATGGACCTACTTCCGACCTTCTGCGAAATCGCCGGCACAAAAGTGACCCACGAAATCGATGGCCAAAGCCTCGCTGATGTTTTCCTCAATGACGGCAAGGGCGACCCGAATCGCACGATGATCTTCGTTCGCCGTGAAGGCAACCGCCGTTACCAAGGTCGGGCCTATTACGCCATTCGCCGAGGTCCGTGGAAATTGCTACAGAACCACCCTTTTGAACCAATGATGATGGTAAATCTCGCCAGCGACCCAGCTGAGGCCAAACCCATGCCCGCCACCGGGAAAGTCGCAAACGAACTCATGCGCATCTTGATGGATCATGTCCAAAAATCCGGGACCATCCCTTGGCAAAAACCCTTGAATTAGCTACCGTCCGCGAGGCTGTGGCGGCACACCAGCCGGGCCAATCATATCGATTGGCGAACCAAAACCGCATGAACCAACAGTTCACAGAAATTACCGAGCGCATCCACGCCTTCATTAGTGGTAGTCACGCCGACTTTGGAACACTTGCTCGAGACTTGTTTGCCCTGCAATTTGAAAACGTCGCTCCGTACCGCCGTTTCTGCGAATCCCGCGGCATCCACCCCAACAACTCGAAAACAATCCCAGCCCTCCCCACCTCCGCTTTTCGCGACTACGAAATTACAAGTCTCGCGCCGGACGATCGCGCAACCGTTTTCCAATCCAGCGGCACCACTGGCCAAACACCGAGTCGCCACTTCCACAACCTCGAGTCACTTCGGCTTTACGAACACTCACTTGCCACCGCATTCAAGGAGAACATCCCAGCACCATCCCGGACACTTTCACTCACCCCATCCCCAACCAATGTCCCAAGGTCGTCATTGGCACACATGATGCACGTCGTTCAAGACGACCCACTATTTCTCGGCGATTCAACCAAAGAGGGTTGGCGGGTGGACATTCCAAAAACACTTCAGTTTCTGCGGCAACAAACTGCGCCCATCACTTTGATGGGCACGGCGTTTTCATTCGTTCATTTGTGTGATGCCATTGAGCCTATTGAATTACCGGAAGGCTCACGGGTGATGGAAACGGGNGGATACAAAAACCAATCCCGCGAATTGCCGAAAGCCGAACTGCACGAGCTCATCACAGCCACCTTGAGTGTGCCACCGGAAAACATCCACTGCGAATACGGCATGTGCGAACTCAGCTCGCAGGCTTATGCGATTGGCATGGGGCGATTTCGTTTTCCAAACTGGGCCCAAGCCCNAATCGTGTCGCCAGAGCATGGGCGTAAAGTAGGCATGGGTGAAACTGGATTNCTCGAAATTATCGACCTCGCCAACGTGCGTTCGGTATTGGCCATCCGCACCGCCGACCTCGCTGTCCAGCATGAGGATGGATTCGAATTGATNGGTCGCGTGGGCAGTGCCGATCTACGAGGTTGCTCCTTAAACACCATCAGCCTTGNAAGCTTGCCACATCAAGACACGATTGACGCCCCATGAGCGACGAAGGCCAAAAAAAACGCACGCTGGCCCTGCTTACATTGCTGCACGGATTCACGCANCTTTACCATGTAGCCTTGCTGCCACTGTTNCTCCGCATCAAGGATGACTTCAANCTCCCCACCACCGACGAGGCAACGCTGCTGCTTACCGTNCTCATGCTCGCCTACTACGCTCCCAGCTACATCGCTGGCGAATTGTCCGACCGATTCAGCCGTAAATGGCTCCTTACCATCGGACTGGCGCTAAACGGACTTGGCTTTGTGCTGCTTGCGCTGGCGCCCAGTTATCCGCTGGCAATGGCGGCGGTAGTCTTGGCGGGCTTGGGTGGCACACTATATCACCCCTCGGGCATGGCAATGGTCGGCGACTTGTTTCATGGAAAAGGCGGGCGNGCGTTTGGCATTGTCGGGATTGGCGGCGGAGCGGGGTTCTTTCTCGGACCGCTTTACACCGGCTGGCGGGCGGACATGACTGGCGACTGGCGCGCACCACTGNTGGAACTGGGCCTCGCCGGCATTGTTGCCGCCATTATTTTTTGCCTGCTCGCAAAACGTATCCCCCGCACACAAAACACCGAGTCCACCACCCGAAAACCTCTTTTCCCAACCACGGCCACACTCGCAGTCTTTGCTGTCGCCATCTTNGCNTTCGGCATTCGCGANATGGGCGGCAATGGTGTATCCACGCTTGGCTCATTGTTCCTCCAAAAAGTTCACGGCTGGGACCTTACCAAGACAGGCTTCGCTCTTAGCCTCATTTTCCTCGCCGCCATCATCAGCAACCCACTCTTCGGGCACCTCAGNGACCGCNACGGAAANCGGCCGACTTGGATTATTCTCACGCTCACCTTGGGCGCGGTGGTGGCCATTTTCATCCCGCGCGTCGCGGTTGACTGGACAATCCCCATATTTNTCGTGCACGGTTTTTTCTTCATGGCGTGCTACCCAATGATCGAGGCNCTGATGATGGAAGCTGTTGACCCCGCCGTGCGCGGCCGNGCTGTGGGTGTGTACCTCACGGTCTCCGGCGGTGCCGGCACTGTCGCCCACTGGCTCTGCGGACGTTGGGTGGACGGNATGGCCAACGATACCGTAAGCACTGCCTATCACGGCTACTATGTCCTGCTCGCAGCATTGATGNTGGTAACACTNGCTGGAGTGGCGGGATTGGAATGGATACGCCGCCAACGCGTAACGGAGGTCGCCAATGCCTGACTTAGACCTGCCCAACTATTTCCTCATCGATGTACCCGCCGAGGCNCCACTATCGCCNGCGATGCTCCGTGAGGCATTGCGGCAAATCAAACGCAACCGCCGNCAGTACATCCGCGANATGTCCACTGACGATGTAGTGAAGGTGCTCGCCCGTCTGGCCGATAATTGGCGGGACAATCTTTTCCCGTTCCGTCAACACGCTCTNGAGCACGGTCCCGCCGCCACCGGTTTTTCACGCGAGACACTCGCGAACGGCCTCGACNTGTTTTTNGGCCGCATTACGGAGGACAGCCTGCACAACCTGCTGGCGCAGGAGTTTGGCGATGCACGCCGCCTCGACACGCCCTCGCCCATCCCTGAGGAACGCGTCGAGAATCGCATGGCCCTCGCGATTGGCCCTGAGCTGATTGGGCACATCACCGCCGGCAATCTCCCCTGCCCCACCCTCATGAGCATGCTGCATGGCCTNCTCATTGGCTCCGCACAATTCATCAAATGCGCGCGCGGTGCCTCNTTTCTGCCACGGCTTTTCGCACATTCAATTTACGAGGCTCATGGCAAATTTGGNGCCTGCCTNGAACTGGCCGAGTGGGACGGNGGTCGTCACGAACTTGAGAATGAACTATTCACNGAAGCCGANTGCATCACAGCAACCGGCAAGAACGATACACTGGAAGACATCCGCACGCGCCTNCCCNCTGGCACCCATTTCATCGGGCATGGCCATCGCGTAAGCTTCGGTTTTTTAACCAAGGACGTGATGACCCGCTCCATTGCCCGCGAGCAGGCACAACTGGCCGCCGACGACGTGGCCGCATGGAACCAACTTGGCTGCCTATCACCGCACGTGTATTACGTGCAAAGCGGCGGCGCTCTCAGTGCCGAAAAATTTGCCGAGATGCTCGCCGCTGAACTTGAGCGCAAGGAAAACGATGAACCACGCGGTGAACTGCCCGCCGCTACAGCCGCCAACATCGCAGACCTGCGCGCAATGTACGAGACACGTGCAGCAAACATTTGCGACGTGCGCTTGTGGCAAAGCGAGGACAACACTGCATGGACTGTCGTGTACGAGCGCGAGAGGGAATTTCGCCCATCATGCTTAAACCGATTTGTGTTTGTAAAGGAAGTGACCGATCTTGATGAGGCCCTGCGTACTGCCGAGATGGTGCGCGGCCAAGTGAGTACTGTAGGTCTCGCCGCCACTCGTCTCGACGCCGCAGAGTTGGTTCGCCAGTTGGGTCACTGGGGTGTTACGCGTGTTTGCCCCATCGGCCGCATGCAGGACCCGCCGTTGACCTGGCGACACGATGGCCGGCCAGCACTCGGGGACTATGTGCGTTGGACGGATTGGGAGTTGTGATGCCGAGAGTATCGTTGATGTCATGATGCTGAACACTGATCATCTAAATGAAAGTTGAACTAAAAAAGACCTTTCAGTTTGAGGCCGCACATTCGCTGCCGAAACTCCCGCGGGATCACAAGTGCCATCGGCTGCATGGGCACAGTTTCAAGGTGGATATTGTCGTAGGCGGCGAGTGCAATCCGGAATTGGGCTGGCTGGTGGATTACGCGGACATCGCCGATGCCTTTGATCCATACTGGCGGCAACTGGATCACAACCACCTGAATGATATCGAAGGACTTGAAAATCCTACCAGCGAGAACATTGCCAAATGGATCTGGGATCGCCTGCTGCCCGCGCTACCCCAGCTCACCGCAATTGAGGTGGCCGAAACCTGCAACGCGCGTTGCGTCTACCGAGGGGAATGAAGCGGACAGAACCCGCAGCGCAGCGACCTACCCTTGGCAAAACCAATCACCTTCACTAACCTCCGCCCATGCCCACGCGCTATGCCCACGTCAATATCATCGCTGCGGATTGGCAGCGGCTTTGCGACTTTTACGAACAGGTCTTTGACTGCGTGCCGGTCAGCTCTGAACGCGACCATCACGGCCCGCACATCGACGCACTGACAGCCGAGCCCGGCCTGCGCGTCCGTGGGCGGCACATGCGTGTGCCGGGACACGGTGAAAACGGACCGACCATTGAAATTTTTACTGCCAGCGAGAACGGTGAGGATTTCCCCAAGCGTCTCACACGGCCCGGCTTTGCGCATGTGGCATTCGAAGTAGACGACGTGGATGCCAAGCGCGCGCAGATCAAGGAACTAGGCGGCGAAGACTATGGCGAACTGGT
>PBPF01000047.1 GCA_002724615.1 Verrucomicrobiales bacterium
CGCCCCGGCCTGAGGATCGTCCGCGGCGGATGTCTCGACCACCACCGCAGGCAACACAATTCCCGACTCGGTCGACAACCGTCCGCGGGTGACAGTCCAGGTGGGTCCCTTCTCGCTCCCGACCGCTTTCAGTGTCGGCGGTGACTCCCCTTTTGGCCAATCCAGTCGCGAAGCCAGCCATTGGCGGGCGGGCTTCGGTGACCGGGCAACCTCATCGACGGTCATCCGCGGCAACGAACCGATCCAGCGGTTGTAGATGTCCAGGTGAGTCAGGTTGTCGGGGACGAGTTTCTTGAGCCCGACCTCCAGCCGTTCGCCCGGCTCGACCTTCACCTCCAGGTCCCGGTCTCCCATCGATCGAGGCGGCTGCAGCCAGCGATCGACCCAGCGGTACAACTGCTTTCGCTTGTCGACCTGGTAGCCATGAGCGGTAGGAGATTCGTAATGGGCAATCGCGGACTTTGGTCCGACCAGGCCGTAGACGTGTCGGGCCCAGCGGTAGGACAGTTCGGCCTCCTCCCACGGGAACTCGTGGTCGTCGGTTCTTCGCTTGCTGCTGATCACCAGCAGCGGCCGGGGGGCATGCAGTGCCAGCAGGGTGCCGATGCCGGCGTGGCGGCGGACTCCGAAGGGCCGCTGGTGCCAGTCGTAGTTGCGGTTCTTGCGGATCCAGTAGTCGAACGTGGTGACACTGCTGACCGGGATCACCAGCTTGATCCGCGAATCGACTGCTCCCGCCCAGTAGGTGCTGTTCCCCGCTCCCGATTCGCCGGTGAAACCGATTCGTGTCCGATCGACCTCGAAACGATCAAACAGCACATCGACGGCGCGGATGGCATCCAGCACCTCCAACCCACTCGGATTGCGGCGGGTGAAGGAGAAACGGCGGATGAAGTGATCGTTACCACCGCCGTAGGGCATGTTTTTCTTCGCGTTCGGCCCGGTATTTCGCTCACCGGTGTTCAGGTAGTCGTAGCTCAGCACGACACAGCCGCGCAGCACCAGGTTCACGTTCCTCCGCTGCAGAAAATCGCTGGTCTTGCCCGAGCCGTAGGCGTGACCGGCAATCGAGACGATTCCGGGCACCTGGCCGAGAGCACGCCTGGGGACATACAGCAGTGCCGGGACCGCCATTCCCGGATAGCTTTCGTAGGTGAACTTCTCGATTCGGTACCGTTCGTACTCGATCGCCCCCAAACGCCGAATCTTCAGCGGCCAGCGAGGCGGCACTCGATCCTCGATCCCCAGGGCCCGCAGCACCCGATCCCGGATCCTGCCACGCCGCTTTTCCCATTCGGCACGGGTCTTCGGCAGCGGAATCGGCTTCAGGCCGCGTTCGACGAACTCTGTGAGCAGGGTCCGTATCTCGTCAGCCGGCAGGATCGGCTTGGCAACCGATGCAGCCCAGGGCATCTCGTCGGCACGGGCCTGGCCGCAAAAGAACCCCGCCAACACCAGTGAACATCCCAGAAAGATCAGCTGACGCAACTTCACCCGTTCTTCTCCGCAGTCCTCGATACCTCAAGGCGGCTCATTTTCACACGATCCACTGGTCGATTGCTATACTGTGCAAGACACGGTGTCGGACCAGCTGTCCGCGGAGAAACCTCTCGATGCTCCATCGACGCGATGCAATGGTCCGGCTGGGACAGGTCGGACTCGGTGGCCTGACACTGCCGACGTTGCTCGAACTCGAGCAGGCACGAGCGGCCGGCACGGGCCGACACCACCTGGTTCCCAGCGGCGGCCAGGCCAAGTCGTGCATCCTGATCTACCTCTGGGGCGGACCGCCGCAGATGGATCTCTGGGACCCCAACCCCCAGGCTCCCGTCGGCATCCGCAGTCTCTTCGACCCGATCGACACGGTGGTGCCCGGTATCCAGATCGCCGAGGAGATGCCGCTGTTCGCCCGCCACACCGACAAGACGACGATCATCCGCTCGTACTCGCACGACAGCAACAACCACGAGCCATCGGTCTTTCGCAGCCTGACGGGAAAAATCGACCGCACGTTGCGGGTGCCTCGTAACAACCGCACGCGGAAGTTTTTCCCCAACGTCCAGGGAGTCGTCTCGGCCTTCACTCCGCTTGGCGACATGCCCGCATCGGTGACGATCCCTCGCCCGATCGGTCACGACGGCTCCACTTATGCCGGCACACATGCCGGTTGGCTTGGCGGACGCCACGATCCNATGGAAGTCGCCGCGGCGCTGGAAACGGCCGAGAAGCCGACNCANTCCATGCGACTCCCCGATGATCTCAGCGACACGCGGCTGTTGGCACGACGCGGCCTGCTCGATGTGATCGAGCGAGCCGATCGCCGCTACCAGGCCAACCCGGTGGCAAGCGGTATGGACGGCTTCCGCGAGCAGGCCTTCAGCATGCTCTCCTCGCCCAGAGCCAAGCAGGCGTTTGACATCGAGCAGGTCGATGCCGCAACGCGAGACCGCTACGGCCGGAACGAGTGGGGCGAGAGTATCCTGATGGCGAGACGACTGGTCGACGCCGGTGTCCGGCTCGTCACGATCTCCTGGATGTACTTCACCAAGAGTCGCAACGTCAGCAATGTCTGGGACAATCACGGCGGTATCGACGGGAAGAACGGCTACGAAATGCTCAAGGCCGAATTCTGCCTCCCGTCACTCGACCGCGGCTTCCACGCACTGATGGAAGACCTCTCGGGCAGCGGCCAGTTGGACGANACGCTGGTGGCAATGTTCGGCGAGTTCGGACGGACACCCAAGATCAACAAGAAAACCGGTCGTGACCACTGGGGCGCGGTGCAGTCGACCGTCTTGTGCGGCGGAGGAATCCGGGGCGGCCAGGTGTACGGCACCACCGACCGCGACTCGGCCTATCCGACGAGCAAGCCGGTTTCGCCCGAGGACATGCTGGCAACGATGCACCACGCGCTGGGAATCGCCCCCGAGTCGGAAATCCGCGACGCGCTGGGACGACCCCACCGGATCGTCAACGGTCGTCCCCTGGTCGAATTGTTCGGGTAGGTCGTCTGCCGACAGTTGCCCGAAACAGCCCCCCCGGCTGAGTTGTTTCGCTCGGCTCCTCACGGGACACTGTGGACTCACTCGAGTCTCCCGGGAGCCCGCCACGATGACCCAGCCCACCAGCCGCCGCGACCTGTTGAAACTCGGAGCCGGAGCCGTTGCCGGCGGTCTTGCCGCGGCAACCCCCGCCGTGCGTGCCGATGACGCCGACGTCGCCGATCTCAAGATCACGCGAGTGACCACTTTTCATCTCGAGTGCGAACTCGAGCGGGCCTTCGGTGCCTCGGTCTCTGTCCCTCTCGACAAGACTCGTACCGCGCTGCTGGTGAAAATCGAGACCAATGCGGGCCACGTGGGCTGGGGCGAGACGTCGCCGATTTCCGGAGCCCAGGCGACGATCGACACGGTCCTCGGTCCAAAGCTCATCGGACAGAATCCGATGGAATATCGTCGGTTGTGGAGGTCTCTCTGGGGCCCCAACTTCGGCAATGGACTCGCCACCGGCGCCGTCGACATCGCGCTGAACGACATCCGCGGCAAGGTGCTCGGTTTGCCGGTTGCCGAGGTCTTCGGTGGACGGTTCCGGGAAAAGGTGCCCGTGTACGTCTCGGCACTCGATTACGTCGAAGGCATCCCCATCGAGAAGTACTACCCGGCCCGGGCCGAGAAGATGGTCAAGCGGGGACACAGGGCGATCAAGATGAGGCTGGGCCGCTTCCCGGTCGCCCGCGAGGCCAAGGTTATCAAGAAGATTCGGGAGATCGTCGGCCCGGACGTGAAGCTGATGGCCGATGGCAACGGCGCGTACACGATGGGCAACGCGCTGAAGATGGCCGATCACATGGCTGATCTCGACTTCGAGTTCCTCGAGGAACCGATGCCGCAGCGGTCCAACAACTACCCGGGCTACGAGCGACTGCGTGAGAAGATGCCACTGCCACTGGCCGGTGGTGAGGCGGTCGATTCGCGGGACGCCGCTCACGCGCTGCTCACACGTCGCGCCTTCGACATCATCCAGCCCGACGCCAGCCTCTGCGGTGGCATCGGTGAGGTCGTCTTTATCTCCGAACTGGCTTACCTGTCGGGCACTCGCTGCTTCCCGCATTGCTGGGGAGCCGACATCATCATCGCCGCCACCGTTCATGCCCTCTCCCTGGTCCCCGACCCGCACTTCGGCCTGCCCACCGACACGCCCTTCCTGGAACTCGACCAGTCCGAGAACCCATGGCGCGAGGGCCTGGCCAAGGGGCAGATCGAGGTCAAGGACGGGTACGTCACCGTCCCGCGGAAACCCGGCCTGGGGATCGAAGTCGACGAGAAGCTGGTCCGCAAGTACGCGGTCTAAGCCACGCCCGAGATCGACTCACTCGACGTGGCCGGTGGGGGCCAACTCCTCAAGAACCTTGGCCGGACGCGTTTTCCTCCCGTTGAGCATCGCGCCGACCAGCGTGTATCGGACCAGGTACTCGTAGCTCAGCAGCAGGATCGCGGTCACGACGACGCAGAGCAGGCCGAACTTGGCGGCTGCCGGAATCTGCCAGTTTCGCACCGCCATCTGGGCCAACAGCACCAGTGGCAGGTGGGCCACGTAGAGCCAGTACGACGAGTCGGACAGGTAGCGAATCGTCTTGTTCTCGCGTTTCAGCAGTGCGCGGAACGCTCCAATCAGTCCGAAAGTGGCCCCCCACGTGTACAGGACCTGCAACAAGACATTCAGCAGGCGGTGCAGCGAAGCGGGAGCCAGTTGTTCGCGCCACCCGACCAGACCGGTCGCGAAATCCAGAGCCAGTGGCAGCACAACCACAAATGTCACCAGCAGAGTGATCGGCCACCAGCGGCCCAGTTTTCCCTGTTGGTCGTCGCAGTCAAAGTACAGGACACCGAACCCGAAAAAGATGGCGTAGTAGAGCAGAATGTGGGGTGCGGGAATGAATCCCACCGCCGTGTCAGGTCCGAACTCCGAGGCTCCCGGCAACAACCCCATGCAAGCCTGCGGGACCATCGTCACCGGCAACAACCACAGGTACCGCAGTGGCGATGTGATCAACCAGCGAGGCGGGCCGCGCCACTGGTACCTGTCGGACACGTAGGCATAAATCGCGAACATCGCGACCAGCCAGCAGAGGTACCAGAGAAACCAGAGATGATGAAAGATCGGCAGGTAGCTGANGACCATGTAGATCAACCAGAGAACATCGCCAAGTCCCTCGACGTCATCCTTTTCCCTTTCTCCCTCCTGCAGCTTGACCGTTCCTTGCTCGTCCACCTTGTCCGGTTCTTGCTGCTGCTCCTGCCTTTTCTCATCGGCCTGCGGAGTCTTGGCGGTTGCGGCCGCCAGTATGCCGACGACNTTGACGATCGGAATGATCGTCGCCACCCCGACCAGGCAGGGCACCAGGATCCGCTTGGCCCGATGAAGCAGCAGGGCCTTCAACCCACGACGCCGCCAGAGCATGGCGGTGAAAAAGCCGCTGACCACGAAGAACAACTGCATGCGAAAGCCATGAATGGCCCAGAGCCCCACTCCGAATACGTCGGCCTGGCTCGTGTCATTGTCCTGGACCGCCCAGGCACCCTCTTCACCGACCCCGATGAACGATATGCACGCATGCAGCGCGATTCCCAGCAACATCGCGCCGGATCTGAGCGCATCGAGATCGTGCCGACGCGGGAACGGAGGAGGATCGGCCGGAGCAGGATCCGAGACCGATGCCACCGATGTGACGCCCTCCGGNCCGGCCTGGTCATNCTCGGAANCCGGTCGTCGGTTGGCTGCATTCCGGATCTCCTTTCGCCACCCGTAGAGCTTNACGAAATAGGCGACCAGCAAACCCGTCGCCACGATGTGAGGCAGTTGTCCGCCGGCCCATCCGAACAACAGGACGAAANACACNACGATGCAATAGCCACGTGCCAACTGGCCNGCTCCATCCGAGTCNGTCCGGCNCTGNGACCGGTGGNAACTCGCNTACGAACGGGACANCCGGCCGAACACGTAGAAATTCCAGAACGGCATGAGCAGGGGCAACAGCAGCCACCAGACTCGCCGCATTTCCAACTGGCGATGTTCCTCGGGCAACGCGTCCAACAGGGGCTTGATCATCAGGCAGATGACCGCCAGGCCCAACTCAACCCACATCAGCACGAACAGGACGACACCGCCGACCAGGAACCAGACAAAAAGCGGCGCGTCCTCCAGTTTGTCCAGTTCCAGTTCATCGCCGTTCTTGTTGTCGTGCTGATCATCAAGGTCAGCGATCTTGTCACCGGCCTGGACACCGGGCCGTTGGTCAGCCTTGCCTGCTCCCTGTCGGTGTGACGGATCGTCAGCCTGCAGCGATCCCGGTACCAGAACCGACAGGGCGACGAAGACACAAAGCAGTCCGAGACCGCGACGGTCGGCAGCGGAAATGGACAAGAGACCCGCTGGCCTGGATTTCACGCGAACAGCGATTCGATCGGGTCCCCGTTTCGCACCAGCGTGACCGGCCGCCCCACGTTGGTCTGGAACTCGGTCTTCGGATCAATCCCGGTGTTGCGGAAGAACGACGCGGCTAGGTCATCCGGCGAGAACGCGTCACCAGTGGGAGCACTGGCGGTCTCATCGGAAGCTCCCGCCACGCGACCTCCCCGGATATCTCCACCGGCCAGCAACGAACACATGGCTCGCGCCCAGTGATCCCGTCCAGCTCCGCCATTGACGCGAGGTGTCCGGCCAAACTCGCCGGTGACAAACAGGGAAGTCGAATCCAGCCGCCCGCGTTCACTGAGCCGGCCGAGCAGGGCCGAGAGACCACGATCGAAGGGAGGCAACAGGGTGCGGAGCTTCGAGAAATTGTTCGAATGTGTGTCGAAATCGAACTCGGCCGGCCTCAGGCGGACCGTGACAAAGTGGACGCCCGCCTCGATCAGTCGACAGGCCAGCAACAGTGTCTGCCCGAATTCGTGCTTGCCGAACCGATCGCTCTCGGAGACCTTTTCCTTCGACAGATCAAACGCCGTGCGGGTACGGGGCGAACTGACGATCTGGTAGGCCTGTTCGGAGAACCGGTCAAGCGACCGCACCTCGTCATCCAGCTTCTCGAAGCCGCGGAAAGCGGTATCCAGGTCATCGAGCAACTGCTTCTGACGGCTGTAGCGGGCGACGGTCAGTCCGTCGTCCAACGTCACACCACGGACACGGTAGGGAAAACCGTGACGGGGCTTCTCGGCTGTCAGAGCACTGTACTGCGTGCCCAGGTAACCCGGTCCCACGAACGCTTCGTCGATCGCCACGTAGGTCGGCAGGTCTCGGGCCGAGGGATACTGGCGGGCGACCACGCTGCCGTATTCGGGATACTGCAGCACCGGTGTCGGCAGGTTGCCGGTCAACACGTATTTTTTGCCGATCCCATGATCGGCAAGGTTGTGGGTCACCCCGCGGACGATCGCGTAGCGGCCGAAGTCCCGAGCCAGGTTCGGCATGTGCTCGCAGATCTGCACTCCCGCCACCGACGTGTCGATCGGACGGAATTCGCCCCGGAACTCGGCTGCGGCCTGAGGCTTGAGATCAAAGGTGTCCTGGTGAGAGGGCCCCCCCTCCAGGAAGACAAAAATCGCCGACCGCAGGCCCCCCTTGGCCTTGTCGGCGGCCCGCAGTCTCAGGCCATCGGCCAGTGTCAGCCCGGCGCCCAGGGCACCGACCTGGAGCAGCGAACGACGAGAGAAGGTTGATTCGGTATGGAAATTCATGATTCTCTTCGTGACNGATTCCGGAAACCATGCTGACACATCGACGACGACGGCCAACTGGATCAGTGATTGAGCACGAACTCCTTGGTGTTGATCAATGCCCACAACAGATCCCGCAGTCCGTCGGGAATCGACTTGGACGTCGCCAGGTGCCGTTCGGCACGGGACACTTCGGTCTCACTCGGTGGCCGCCCCACTGTCCTCAGCCAGGCCAATCGGATCCACCTGGCACGATCCGCCGCTGTCGCCTTGGCCTTCGGCCCGGTCGCCGCTTCGGCCACCTCGTCGATCCAGCCACTCTCATCCAACCGCATCCGGATCAGCGGGTCGTTGTGCAGGAACACGGCCTGCAGCAGTGACGGCTGGTTGACCCGTTCGCAGTCGCAGTTGAGCGATCGGGACGGCTTGCCGAAGACATTCATCGCGTAGGTGCCGGCCATCCGCATCGACAGGAAACCGGTCGCACGGCGTTTCAGATTGCCACGGATCACCTGCAGCTTGTCCGTGGCTGCGGTCGCCTGCTTGACCGCATCGTAGACCACCTCGGCGGGCAGCCGCCGTGGGATCGCCCGGCTGAAGTTCCGACGGTCCTGACGATTGGTCGCGTTGGGTTTCCAGCTGCGCTGATACGCCTGGCTGTCGGTGATCTGACGATGNAGCCACTTCATGTTGAACTTGTTGTCGACAAATCCCCTGGTCAACCACTTCAACAGCGCGGGATGGCTGGGCGGATTGGCGGGAGTGAAGGCATCCGGAGGTTCGACGATTCCGACGTGGAAGTAGCTGGCCCACACGCGGTTGACGAAAGCCCGGGCAAACCACGGGTTCGTGGGATCGCTCATCCATTCCATGATCGGTCGCCGCGGATCGGCACCCGCTTCGATCGACACGGTTCCGCTACCCAGCAACTGCAGTTCCAGCGGCTCGTCGGTCCGNGCGACCAGGAACGGCCAGCGGATCACTTCCCCGGCCCGGGCGGCGGCAAACTGTGGAAACCCCGGCCCCTTGCCGCGGGCACCAACACCTTCGAAGAACCGAGTGAACTCGGTGAAGTCNCGCTGAGTCCAACGATCAAACGGGTGCTTATGGCACTCGGCACACTGCAACTGGATCCCCAGGAAACTGTGGGCAAAGGCCAGGGCCTTGGACTTCGGCTTGGCGACACTGTTGCGCGTCCAGTAGTGAGGCATCGTCTTTCGCGTGGAGAAGTCGGCCGGATCCTCTCGCCTGACGTAAGAAGACATCTCGGCCGAATACTCTCCGGTGGTCTGATCTCCCTGGCGTCCCTCCGAGAGCACGATGCCTTCGACCAGCTTGTCGTACCCCAGGTTCTCCGCCACTCGACGATGCACCCAGCGGTACCACTGGATCGACAGGGCCTGTCCGACCTCCAGCACCGCGGTCTGGGCCGTCGGACTNCAGCCGGTGAAATCACAGATCTTGTTGGTCCACCAGGCAGCGTACTCGGGTCGGCCGAGCAGTTCNTTGATCTTGCGGGAACGCTTTCGCGGTCCCTTCGAGGCCAGGAANGATTCGACCTCGTCCGGGGTGGGCAGTGAACCGGTGATGTCGATACTGGCCCGCCGCAGGAACTCGGCATCACTGCAAACCGCCGACGGCCGCATCCCCAACTTGGCGAGCTTGGTCGCCACGAAGCCGTCGATCGGATTGGCAAATGTCCCGNCGGGTGGGTCGAGCGACCGACCGTCACGAGGCCNCATCACCGGAACCGCCGTCACCCCGTTGTCGTAAAACACCACGATGTGCGTGTCGCCGACGCCGGCAACAACCGCGTGCCCCTTTGCATCCACAGTGACCACCGAATCGTCGTTACTGCGAAATCGGCACAGGCCGGTCACGTCTTCCCGCGTTCCGTCTTTCCAGACAGCCATGACCTTCAGAGACACGTCGGCCCGNCTGTCACGGAANACGATCTCGGCAGGAGAAACATCCAGTCGGNCCAGNTCCCGAGCCGCCTGGCTGCCCTTGGCCCCCGCTTCGATCCACCTCAGCAGCAGGCGGTGTTCCCAGCCGCCGGCTTCCAGCCGCTTACCGCCCTCGTGATCGGTCTTCAACGTGGGCTTGCGGAGCACGAGGCTGTCGGCCGCGGAGGTCGTCTTGACCCGGGCCCCGTTCTCGGATGTGGCTTCGGCAGTCAGGGCCGCATGGTCACTGGCAAAATCGAAACCGAACAGTGACAGCCGGAATCCGCCCTGCCCCTGGAACGACCCGTGGCACTTGGCCGAGTTGCATCCCAGCCGTCCCAGCAGCGGAATGACGTGTTTCTGGAAATCGGGCACCTCGCGAACATCCGCCGCGGCGAACCGCTCTGAGACCGGACGCACCGCTTCGCCGGCCCGAACAGGTGCCAGGCACCCGACCAGTAACACCACGGCGAACATCGACAGCGGCGACCGACCGGCAATTCGACAGGCTGGTGACCTGCTCATTTCCCCGACTTTCCTTCAGTTCCGNCAGNCTTCCCGGCCGGCACTTTTTCGAGTTCTTCGACCACCGTGAACGAATCCACGGTCGGGTCAGTGTGCACGGCCCCCANGCGAATCCGGTCACCGATCTTCAGGTCACCGAACTTTTTCCGGAACGCATCGTTGAAGAAGCCCCGCATGCTCATCAACCTCCCGATGCTGGCCTTGGGATCGCTTGCACGACTGGTTTTCTGCGAGCTCTCGATCGAATTGATCTTCAGCGTCAGCTCGTACCCCTGCTCGGACTTTTCGGTTATCGTCCCGACAACCACACCGCGAAATCCGCGGAACGACTCGGCCGGAACCGGGTATGTCTCGGGGTCGAACGGAATGGCCCGTTCCAGGACGGTGGCCTTCGGTGAAAGCGAGAACGTGGTGCCCTGCAGTGTGCCGGAACGGAACTTCAGGGTCTCGCCTCGCTTGATGAGCAACAGGGTGTCGAGCCACGACCCGGAAATGCCGGTCACCTTGACAGTCTTGCCCAGCACCGTCTGCTTCAACGACCGGTCGCCATAGATCGCCGTGATGTAGTCGACCTGCATCGTGAACTCGCCCAGTTCGACATCCTTGGACTTCAGGCGGCCGATGACGATCGAATAGAACGTCTCGGTGCCACCCTTCTTGCCGCGTCCCTTGCGGCCCTTGCCACCCTTGCCACCCTTGCCTGCTCCCTTCATCGCCATGGCACCGGTACCACCGATACCGATCGAGGTGACCGTACCGACCTTTGTCCCGGCAAATTGCTTCCGGAACCGCTCACCAACAAACACAATCCGCGGTTCCTCTTCGCCGTCCTCCGACGCCAGCTCGAACACGACGATGTACTCTTTGTCCTTGACCCCCTTGTAGACCAGCTTGGCGGACAGGGGTGCCGACCCCAATTGCTGGAACCCGGATTTACCCTTTCCTCCCTTGGGTTTCTTGCCACCGGCTTCTGCGGCCGCGGCCTTGTACTTGGCGATTGCCTCTTGCTCGGTCAGCTTGCCGGCAGCCACCGCCGCCTTGAGCTCGCGGCCCAGCGCCTCCAGGTCGACCTTGGTTGATCGCCCGGGCTTCGACCCATCCCTCGGTTTCTTCGTGCGGTTCGGCTTGGCCGCCACCTGGGTTTCCGCCACCCGGGTGAAACCCCGGGCCACGTGATAGAGGTGTCTTTCGGAGCGCAGGATCAACGCATTTCCAGCAACGGCCGGTGAAGCAACGAAACTCGCATCCAGCCGATTCTCGGCAACCAGCCGGAACTCACGCTCGGCCGAAATCACCGAAATCCGTCCCTCCTTGCTGGAGAAGTAGATCTTGCCGCCGGCAACCAGGGGCGATGCCCAGTGGCTTCCCCCCACGCGTTTCCGCCAGATCTCCTCGCCGGTTTTTGCCACCAGGCATCTTGCGATGCCGCCTTTCTCGGTCACCGAAAACAGCAGGTCATCAACAATGATCGGCGATGGAATGTGTGGGGTGCTTCGGGTCGTGCTCCAGGCGACATGGGTGTCAGTCACA
>PBPF01000048.1 GCA_002724615.1 Verrucomicrobiales bacterium
CCACACTGGCAGCGTCCGCCCGCGCGCGCGGGTGAGTCGAGTGTAAATAATTAACAACAACCCACACTCGCCGCCGGCGCTGTCCACGCCTAAAACCACACCGTGAAACGCAGCTGGATCCTTCTGCTCGCGGCTCTGTTCTGCCTCGACGTGGCCGTATACTGGTGGTGGACCAACGACTCGCGCGAGTCCCGCTTCGATCGCGAAATTCGCGAAGTCGCCTCCGAGCACGACATGGATCCCGCCCTCATCAAGGCTGTTGTATGGCGCGAAAGCCGCTTCGACCCCAATGCCCGCGGCACCGCTGGCGAGATTGGCCTTATGCAATTGCGTGAACTGGCCGCCCGCGAATGGGCCGAGGCCAATGGCATTCGTGACTTTGAACCGACACACCTTTTAAACACCCGCACCAACCTCCTTGCTGGCACTTGGTACTTGAAGAAATGGCGTGATCGCTCTCCGCATCCCGAGGATCCGCTTCCTTTTGCCTTGGCCGCCTACAACGCCGGCCCCACCAAGGCCCGCGAATGGGCCCGCGACGCTAATGGCAGTACCGAGTTCATTGCAGTTATTGGCTATCCTGCCACGCAGCAATACGTGCAGACGGTCCGCCAGCGGCAGGAGGAATTCCGGAAGTCATTCGATTAATCCTGCATTCGCAGCTGCAGCTCGGCGATGGCCGCTTCATGATCCGCCTCGTTTAATTTTCGTTGGACGGTGAATGGCTCACCAAACTGGATGTCGCAGTGAGTAAACGGGATTGGGATTTGAAACCGGTCCCAGCTATTCAATTCACGTCTCCAGGCGATGTTCCCTTTGCAGGGAATGATGGGATGGCCAGTGAGTTGTGCTAGCGTGATAATGCCCGGCTGCACCTCGTGGCGTGGGCCGCGTGGGCCGTCGGGTGTGATTGCGATGTCGTGGCCAGCCTTGGCAAGGCGTTTCAACTCTACCATCGCCTGTCCGCCCCGCCGACTGGAGGAGCCTCGCACTGCGGTCGCGCCGAATTTCTCAAGTGCCCGCGAAAGAATCGCCCCGTCGCGACTGGCGCTGACCAGACAGGCGATCTTGCGCGCCGGATGGTCGCGCTGGACGAATTGTTGAAAGACCGTCATGGCAATGGCCAGCCGGTTATGCCAGAGGCAGAAAATGACTGGCCCTTCCGCGATTGCTTTTATAGCTGCCTCGGAATCACTCAGCCGCAGTCGCCAGCTGAGGCTGCAGGCTCTCACAGTGCAGTGGATGGCGCAGGCGGCCAAGTGGTCGCGCCAACGCAGTGAGGTGGTGGGGTGCCCGGTCATTTGCGCAGGGCGGCGCGGACAATCTCGTCCACCGCAGCGTCCGGGCCGAGCATTGCCACCGCGGCACGGACAGCTTCCTGCGCCTCTTTGGGCTTGGAGCCGAGTGCAGACAAGGCGGCGGCGGCGTCGGCCAACTTTTGCTCTTCGGCTCCCAGCGGCTTTTCATTGCCAGTCGGCCATGCGGCGTCCTCGCCCATCTTGTCCTTTAGCTCAATTACCATCCGCTCGGCGGTTTTTTTCCCGACGCCATTGATGCGCGACAACGCCGCCACATCGCCCTCGGCAACGGCGGCGCGGAAGGCGGCGGCAGTGGTGCCGCTTAAAACGTTGAGCGCGATCTTCGGGCCGATTCCGCTGACGTGCCGAATGAGCAATCGAAACAGTTCTCGCTCACCCTCGGACATGAAGCCATACAGCACGTGGGCGTCATCACGGATGGCGAGGTGCGTGAGCAGCCGTACGGCTTGGCCGGGTTGCGGAAGCTTGTCAAACGACGAAAGCGGGATGAGTGCCTCGTAGCCCACGCCATTGACATCAATGACCACCTGCGTGGGCAGGGCCTCAGTCAGCTTACCTTCCAGAAAAGAAATCATCCGCTCCGTTTATATTTTCTTTGGTGCCACAATGGCAAAGCGATTGTGCACGTGGGCATGGGCCAATGCGATGGCCAGCGCGTCGGCGGCGTCGGGCGCGGGCAGTTCCTTTAATGCCAGCAGTCGTTGGACCATTTTGGCGACTGCGATCTTGCTGGCGTTGCCGTGGCCGGTGATGGCTTGCTTGACCTTGCGCGGGGCGATCTCGAAAACCTCCAGTCCTGCCTCGCCCAACATTGCCAAGGCCGCGCCTCGCGCCTCGCCCATCGTCAATGCGGTCTTCACGTTCTGCGCATAAAACAATCCCTCAATGGCGCAGGCGGTGGGCTGGTGTTTCCCGATGACGGCGCGGATGGTACCTGCGATTTCCGCGAGGCAGCGAGTGTGCTCCCACTTGGCGGGACACTTGATTGTACCCTGTGCGAGTGTGCGGGGGGTGGTGCGACCCAGCCGAATGACACCATAGCCAGTGCCGCGGAGCGAGGGATCAATTCCGATCAGGACGGAATGTTCGGTGGTTTCGGCAGTCGTGGCGGCGCACTTTTTGCCGCGCATGCGATCCTGCAGTTCCCCAAATTGCTTTGCCGAAATCCCCATTTTCGGCCGGCGATTATTTTGCGGCCGCCGGTTCCGCTTCGGTTTCGTGGCAGCCGTCGGCCGACTGGATGGCCGCCTTGGCCTCGGCGAGGTGCCCCTTGCCGACAGTGCAGCCATTGAAGGCGTCCACTTCCAGCCCTGACTTGTCGACGGCGGGTCGGGCACCAAAGTTGTATTTAAAGTTCTTCCAGTTGTCGCCGCGTTCGTAGCAGGTGCCCAGCGCACCGCTGGGATCGTAGCCGCAGTGGACCATGCAGTTCTCGCAACGCGGATCGCGCGCCTCGCCATCGACTACGCCGTATGAGTCCCAGTCCACCTTATCGAGCATCTCTTGATAGGTTGGGTAATGACCGTCACTCTTGGCGTAATCGGTCATTAGATAACAGGGCGCCTTCCAGCCGGCAATGTTGCGGGTGGGGATGGCCCATGCGGTGCAGGTCAGCTCGCGATGGCCGGCGAGGAATTCCTGATACACCGGCGTGCCGAAGATCGTGAACCGTCGGCCCCAATCTTCAATGTTTGCAAACTTCTGCCGCGTCATCTCGCGCGTCAGGAAAAACTCATCGGGATCCTTCCCNAGTCGCTTTTGCATGTCCTTCTTGGCGGCATCGTAGTCGTAGCCGGGTGAGATGGTGTGGCCGTCCACCTCCAGTGCGGAGAAATACCGGAACATGTCCTCGATCTCCGTCATTTCGGTCTCCTTGTAGACCGTCGTGTTCGTTGCCACTTGGTAGCCGAGCATCTTGGCCATGCGGATTGCCAGTACGCATTCCTTGAACACGCCTTCGCGTTCCACAATCAGGTCATGCGTGTATTCCAGTCCGTCGATGTGCACGTTCCAGTACATCCACTGCGACGGTCGGATGACGGGCTGGTTGTCCTTTTTGCCTTGCCGAATTTTTTCAACGTCCTTTTCAGAAATTAAATCCGCGTTCAGCAGTTCGCGCAGCTTGGGCTCCAGCGTGGGAGAATAGACGGAGGCAAGATATGCCTTCATCTTCTTGCGCATGAACATGCCGTTGGTGCACACGTACACCACGCGGCCCTGCTCGAGGATGCCCTCGATCATTGCGTCGATTTCCGGGTGGATCAATGGCTCGCCACCGCAGATGCTGACCATCGGAGCGTCGCACTCGTTGGCCGACTCAAGGCAATCCTCCAAGCTCATCATGTCCTTAAGGCTGGTGGAATACTCGCGGATGCGACCGCAGCCGGTGCAGGTAAGGTTGCACGTGTGCAGTGGTTCCAATTGCAGGACCATTGCGAACTTGGGCGTTCGCCGCAGCTTGTGTTTGATGATGTGGCCGGCGATCTTTGCCGTGAGGGGGAGGGGGAATCTCATGGGCGGGTTTAGTCCGCCTGGGCCACCAGCGTTTTGCCGGTGGGAGGCGGGGCGTTCGGCGGCGGGGCATCGTTCTTCAAGAAGCCCGGCAGCAGGAACGTGGCCGGGGAAATCGAACCCGAGGCATTAATGCCCGAGCAGCCCGTCCAGCTCATGATTGCCATTACCGTCATTGCCAAAATGAGTTTTTTGCGTTTCATTACCACCCCTCCCGCACGGAGTATTGAAGCAAGCAGCCGATGAAGGCAATAATTTATTATTCAATGTCTATAACGGCGCTTGCAGTGACTTTTGCTGGATGCACGCCCGGACCTGCCCCCCAACCCAAGGCAGTCGTTAAGGTTGCCGACCAACAACTCCAAGAAGCCCGCAAAAAACTCCAGCAAGAGGACAACGCTACCAGCGAGATCGCTTGGAAACTGGGGCAGGCCTGTTTTCAGCGCGCCGAGTTTGCCAAGGATGACACCGAGCGCGCGCGCCTCGCACAGGAAGGCATCGACGCCTGTAGAAAACTTGTCGCCGCTGAGCCCGACAACGTGGGTGGACATTATTACCTCGCCATGAACCTTGGCCAAATGTGCCGCGTCAAGCAGCTTCAGGCCTTGGGAATGGTCAAGGACATGGAGCGCCACTTCAACCGGGCGCGCGATCTGGACGAGCGTTTTAGCCATGCCGGTCCCGACCGCAATCTGGGCCTGCTTTACTTCCGCGCGCCTCGCTTTATCAGCGTCGGTGACAAGAAAAAGGCCATGCGCCACTTGCGTCGTGCTGCTGAACTGGCTCCCGATTATCCTGCCAACCGGCTTAACCTATTGGAGGCACTTATCGACGCTGGCGATCAGCCGGGCATTGAACGTGAACGGGCCGTTTTGCAAAAAATGCTTCCCGCCGCTCGCGAAAAATTCCAAGGCGACGAATGGGCCGCTGATTGGCTGGACTGGGACCAACGCTGGCCCCAGTTGCGCGGCGACCAATAGTCATTATTAATTCACCGCGCGTGAATAACTGGCAATTGACCCCCTGCCAGATTCCGCTACTTTCCCGCGCAAGGAGTGAGGGGGTTGAAACACAATTGGCTTTGGTTGATGCTTGTTTGTGCCGTGCTCCTGTCCGGATGCAAGATGTTCGGTGGCGGCGAAGACAAGGCTGAAACCAAGAGCAACGGTGGTGGTGCTGTGGCGCAGAAGGATTGGCCTACGCCCAGCCCGCCATTACAGCCCGCCAAGCCCGACAACCCCAGCCAAGGCAAGGTGGCACTGGTTGATGCCAAGCTCGGCTTCGTGGTGGTCGACTTTACCTATTCCGCGTTGCCCGCAGCCAATCTTCGATTCCATGTCTATCGCCAAGGTCGGCTGATTGGCGAGGTGACCACCACTGCGCAAAAGGACGATGCTTTTCTGGTGGCGGACATAAACAAAGGTGAAATCCAAAAGGGCGACGATGTCCGGCCCTAAATAGATTTTCAACAAGGGGGACATCCATGGGCGGTTTGCGCTGCCCAATGATTGGATGGGTGGTACAGGGCCCCGGGGGGTAACTCCCGGGGCCTTTGTTTTTTGACAACAAAAGTCGGAAAAAAACAATCTGCTTCGCAATTCGCAAGCTGATATTCGGTAATCGTCAATCTATTTCAAGATTATGACGATAGATTGGTGAAAGTTGGAACCTTAAGGCTGATGAACGACCTTTATTTCCAGCAAGGGCGAATTGCCTGGTCATCCTCCCGCTTCCACTGGTTTCGGCTTGCGGTAAGGGGAATGCAGATTGAAGTAGATGCCGCACAAAGGAATNTCCTCGTCATCCACCTGGCTGAGGATGATGGTCACNTGCCGATCCAGNGCGATGCCATGGCGAAGTCCTGGAGCGCGNTGCTTGTAGGCATCAACAGCCTTTAGCAGCAGTGACTCNAGCGAGGNACGGCATTCTTCCACCGATTTGTCCAGGCACACGATGTACCGGTCGAACGAAGCNACGGCGTCGTCGATCTCTTGNGCGAACATGTCCGGCGTCAATTCCACGGGGCACAGAGTAAAGCACAAGCCGCCTCCGGCGGCACGCCAAAAGTCCGTGGGCGTATTAAATTGGGGTTGACGCACCCGGCTGGCTGGAGTAGTTTCCCNCCCGCATATGAAAAACCTCGCATTTGTTATAGTGGCCGGATCGATGATGTTCTTCCTTGGTTGTGGTGGTGATGCCGCCAAGAAGNNCGACGNCAAGAAGGCCCCCGCTAAGAAGACCGACGGCAAGAAGNCNGACGNCAAGAAGNCNGACGNCAAGAAGNCNGACGACAAGAAGGCTGACGACAAGAAGGCTGACGACAAGAAGGCTGACGACAAGGAGGCCGGGGACCCGGCCCCAGCAAAGACCGACACCAAGACCGAGGAAAAGAAGTAAACAGCGGGCTTTTCTCGTAGCGAACTACCTCCACGCCTGCCATCGGCAGACAGGGAGGTGCTTCGGCATAAATTTGCATAGGACTCAGCGAGTCCGCCGATTTAATCAACGGTCCCTTTGGGGCCGTTTTTTTATTTTCCTGACCTGTGGAGTTGTGGGCGTGGGAATGGTATCAGTGGATTGAGGTTGACGATTTTGGATGCCGGCGAATATTGTTTGTCTATGAGAAACGTGCTTATACCGGTGGCCTTGAGTGGACTGCTTTTGGCTTGTGGATCCGGCGAAGAAGAGGCGCAGGTGGCCGACAATCAACCCGCCAAAGGAAACGACGATGCCGCCGAGGGCAACTCCCCAAAATCTTCAGTTGACGCCGATGGAAAACCTGCACCGGCCACCGGTGGTGAGTCCGCCCAGCCTGAGAATAAATCCAACTTAAAAACACTTCCCAGTCGACCGCGTCGAAACAGACCGGTCAGCCCACCAAAGAAGCCCGAGCCCCCATCTCCCGTTGTGGCGGAGAATAACGAGACAAACACGCCACCGGTGCTGGGTCTGGACAGTAACAAGGATGATAACAAGACCTCGGACAAGACCACTGCCGATTCCACCACCCCCAAGCCCGACGCAAGCACCTTGGTACCCAAGACCAGTGCTACTGCCGCCGACCTCGTGGGATCTTGGACAAAACAGGCCGGAGGTTATGAATACAAGATTGACTACGCCGCGGGTGGCTCCGGGACTGTGATCATCTCGCACGGCAACTCGTCCATCAAGCGCCTCATCACTTGGAAGGTAGATGGTGCGAAGTACTCGCAAACGGGTAAGGACGAGGAAACTGGCAAGCCGGACACTGTCGAAGGCACGTTTGCGATCAAGGATGGGGAGTTGACATTGACGCTGGACGGCGAAGCGAATGTTTTAAAGCGCGTCAGGCAGTAGCCTTGGGGCGCGGACCAAAGAGCACGGTGCCAAGTCGCAGCAACGTTGCACCTTCTTGCACGGCCGCCGGGTAGTCCCCACTCATGCCCATTGACAACTCGGGCAGGGGCGCCCCCAGTTTATCCTCACAGCGTTCTCGCGTTTCTCGCAATTTGGCAAAGTATGGCCGCGCTTGATCGGCCTCCGGTACCCAAGGCGCCATTGTCATCAGACCGTGGATTTCCAATTGAGGCAGCGCATTGACAGGCTCCATCATGTTCACGGCATCATCAGGCGCGAACCCGTGCTTGCTGCCCTCGCCGGACACGTTCACCTCCAGCAGCACGGGCATCACNTTGGCNGCCTGTTCACAGCGCTTGTTAAGTTCCTCCGCCAGTTTNAGGCTGTCCACTGCGTGGATCATCTCAAATAACGCCACGGCGTCTCGGCACTTGTTGGTCTGCAGATTGCCGATGAAATGCCAGCGCAGGTGGCCGGGGCAATCGGGGATTTTGGTCTTGGCTTCCTGGACACGGTTCTCGCCAAACAACACCAGCCCCGCATCCGCCGCNTCGCGGATGGTGTCGGCGGTGAATTTTTTCCCAACAGCTAGCAATCGTATCTCTGCAGGGTCTCGCCCAGCGCGGTCACAGGCATTGGCGATTTGCTGATGCACATGTTCGAGGTTGGCGGCGATGTCTGGCACGCGGCAAGTTTAGCGGTGGATAGGGTCAGTGAGTAGTGAATTGTGAGTGGTGAGTAGTATTGGCGTGACTCACCGGTGGGCACGGTTCACTACTCGCGCATGCAACATTGGTTGGTAAAGCAGGAGCCGGAGAAATACCCTTGGTCGCAATTTGTGAAGGACAAGGGTACGTACTGGGATGGCGTGCGCAATTATCAGGCGCGTAACAACCTGCGGGCAATGTCGAAGGGCGATCAGGTGTTGTATTACCACAGCGTGAGCGAAAAGGCGGTCGTTGGCGTGGCGAAGGTGACCCGTGAGGCATACCCCGACCCCACGGCCAGCGAAGGCGATTGGTCAGTGGTTGACCTAAAGCCGCTAAAGGCCATGCGTGAGTCCGTGACGCTCGCGGCCATCAAGGCCGACAAGGCTCTGGAGCAAATTGCGTTGCTAAAACAATCGCGCTTGTCAGTGATGCCGGTGACGGGGGCGGAATTTCGGCGCATTCTCAAATTGGGCAGGACGAGTCTTTGACTTGGCAGGCCCGTGGCAGTAGATTGGCGGCGCATGCCGATCACCGAGGACACCGCCCCGCCCCGTGCTGCCGTTTCCAACTGGGAACGCATTAGCGCACCGGTGCGGCCGTTTCTGGACGAGGTCACACGAACGCTGGAGGCGGAGGCAGACGATTTTGAACCCGAGATTTCCGCGTTTGTCCGCTATGCGTTGGCTGGNGCAGGCAAACAACTGAGGCCGATGCTTGTGGCCTTTGGCGGCGGTGTGGCGGGCGGCGTGGGCAAGCCGCAAGTGACCGGCGCGGTGGTCATTGAGATGGTGCATCTGGCTACACTGGTGCATGANGATGTGATGGACGAGGCCTCGCTGCGTCGTCGTCGTCCCACCTTGGCGGCCAATTGGGGTAACGAGATCGCCGTNCTGGCGGGCGATTGCCTTTTTGCGCGTGCGCTCCAGCGCTCGGCGGAGTTTCCCACCACCGACATCTGCCGCGCCATCAGCCAGGCGGCGGGGACGGTTTGCACCGGCGAAATCCTTCAAACCCTGCGCCGGGGTAANTTCACCATTTCCAAGGAAGAATACCTTAAGGTGGTGGGCATGAAGACCGCNGAACTGTTCGCGCTGGCTGCGGAGTTGGGCGGGCAACTAAACAACGCACCCAAGGAGCATCTGGCCGCTCTTCGCGAGTATGGNCTCCGNCTAGGGACTGCGTATCAGATTTATGATGACTGTGTGGACGTGTTTGGCTCGGAGCCGCGTGCTGGGAAGAGTCTGGGCACGGACTTGGTGACGGGCAAAGCTACGTTGCCCGTGCTAGCCGCACTTGAGCTGCTGCCCAAGACAAAGGCCGCAAGCCTTCGCGAATGGCTGTCGGACTGGAGATCAGAGANAATGGATGACCTTCNCGACTGCCTTGTGGATGCCGGGGCACTTGAGGAGGCGCGACGGGTGCTGGACAGTTATCTGGATGCCGCCCGTGCCCAAGCCCTCATCCTGCCGGACTGCGATAGCCGCCAGCACATGCTGGACATGGTTGAATGTGTCGATCGGCAGGCGGACGCTCTGGCGGGACGCGTTTAATTCTTTGGCTTCGCCAGCATCGACTTGAGAGCATTTTCCATCTCGCCAACACTGAACTCACGAGGGCCGCGACCGCCCTTGAAGGCGATGCGGGAGTCGGCGCCCAAAATGTAGAGGCGGTCGGGCATGGCGTCGTAGGCACGAGAGACGGTGTCCTGCATGTCATCCACCACGCACGGAATCTTCAGTTTCAACCCCGCCGCGCACTGGCCAGCCACTTCCTGTCGCCTCAAGAAAGTCTTGGGCTGTTCGATTTGCACATGGCGTGCGGGCCGGGAGGAGTCAGACGGGTGTGCCTCGCGGATGTATACCCACCAGAAATCAGCGCGATTCTTGTACTTCTCGTAAACTTCCTGGAGGCGCACGGCCTCCCGCGAAAAAGGGCCTCACGTGTATGAGCCGAATACAAGTACCGTGGGACGCGTGACTTTGGATAGGTCTACCAGTTTGCCGTCGTCCATGCGCTTGGCGCTGACCTTCGGCGCAGGTGCGCCTTGGGCTGGGCCACGTTCGGGTCGTTGACGCCCGCTGCTTCCTGAGTAGCTAAACCATTCGCGTGGTTCCACCGAACCGTCTTTGTTGGCATCGGCAGCCTTGAAGTCTACTTTCTTTAATAGCAGTCCCCATTCTTCGACGGATAACTTCTGATCGCCGTCCGTATCCAAAACTCTGAAAAACTCCTGCACTGTACCGCCGCCACCGCGGCCCTGCCTCCGTGAGGCCCGCATGGCCTCGCGTTCCTTCGGGTCAATGAAACCGTCCTTATTTGAGTCAAACCTCTCGAAAATTTCTGCCGGCCCGGGGAATTCGGCGCGCGAGATTTTGCCATCTCCATCACGATCCACCGGACGGCGGGGTGCGTTCTGCGCGGCCAACGTTCCTGCGAATGTCACGGCCAACAGGGTACAGGTCATTCTTATGCTCACATCACCAAGACGCAAATTCATGATTAGCCGTTACTTTTCTCTTTTCTTTAAACACCGCTGCAGCGCCATTACTGTCAGTGCCGTGCCGTATTGTTGATGGTAGTCGTACAATGGGAAATCCCACCAGCTGCCGTCTTTTTCCTGAAGCTTCATGAGGGTGGTAGCCAAGTGGTCCTGCAGGCGCCCCTGTTCCTTGATTGGCAGCAGTTCAATGCAGTGGGCGGCATAGTAATGGCCATAGTAATAAAAGTAGCCGGCGACAGCGAACCATGCTTCATGTGGCCGCGGGCGCTTGCGGCCGATGCTCAGCCATCCGTTGCGGGCAAAGAGCCGGTCGAGCCAGTCGATCATCACGCGGTCAGTGATCTTGGGATCGCCCCACAGGCGGAGGGCGAGGTTGCAGCACTGTGTGCGGCCAAGGCTGCCGCCGGGCCGGTTGATGCCGCGGCGCGGTTGCATTTTCAAGTACTCGCCATAAAGGAAGCTGCCGTCGGGCAGATGCTGGCGTTTGGTAGCCGCGATGGCGCGTGTGACGAGCTTCTTGGGCGGTTCAATTCCCGCCTGTTTCGCCTCGTGAAACGCGTGCAATACTGTGCCATTCACAAAGGAGATGGAACTGCTTGCCGGCTTCTTCGCACCCACGCGAAAATCGTAGTAACCCCAGCCACCGTCCACCGACTCATAGCGATCCAGTCTGTCGAACTGATGTTTAATCAGCGTGTCGATTTTTGCGATGCGCGTCGTGTCCTTGGGCAGTCGCGCGCGCATACGAACGAGCGCTTGGATACCGTAGGCGTGCGCCCACACGTTGTACATGGCGTCGGCAGTCGCACGCCGCAGCTTGGGCAGGTTTTCCAGCAGGTAGTTTTCACTGTCCTGCAATGCACGCTCCACGCGCGGATGATCACCGCCCGCCTCGATTAGTGCCGAGGTGCACAGCGCAGTTACGGCCAGTCGGAATGCGTAGTGACTTTGAAACGTTGGCGCGTAGATGTTCAGCCCCTTTGTGTTGCGTGGGCTGCCCCACGAGCCGTCCTTGTTCTGCCGCTCCACCAGGAAATACACGCCGCGCTCGATGGACTTTTCCACCTTCGCGTTACCTGGCGTCGGCACATCTTTCGGCCGCGGAATTTTCGAGTAGTCCGGCTCCGCTCCGGAAAGGGAAAACGCCATTAACACCGCGCCAAGCAGCATGGATTTCCCAGCCTGTAACCCGCTGGAATGTTCAGGGCTTTTCAAGCAGCACCTCATCCCCCGCTTTCACTCCCTTCAGAATTTCTGTTTTGCCTGCCGCCGTTTTTCCCGTAGTGACGACCTTGCGCTTGCCGCCCTTGAGGTACACCACTTTTACATCGCCGTCGTTAAATACCGCCTTTGCTGGCACTGCCAGCGCATTTTCGTTTCTATACACCAACAGCTTCACCGTGCAACTCATTCCCGGAACCAGTACCATTGGCGCGTCGCCCGCATTGGTGTTCAGGAGAACCTCAAACTTCCCCGCATCCACCGGTACATGTGATACTCTTTCTACCACCGTCTGCAGCAGGATGTCCGGGTCCGCCGTTGCTTTGGCCACGCCTTTCACACCTTCTGGGACATGCAGTAGGTCCTTCTCATCCAGCAGCGCGTATACCAGCAGCGGGCGAGGCTCAACCACCGTCATGAACACGCTCCCCGGCAGCAGCTTACCGTCCTTTTTCAGCTTGGGCGCGATCAACTTCATCCCACTCCACACCCCTTTGTCGAATGTGCCGTAATACACGATCCCACCCGCCGGCGCCTTTACTTTCATCAAGGCCCGATCCGCCACTAGTTTTTCGTGCGCTTCTTTCGCGCGGGCATGGGCGATACGCTGCTTCTCCATTTCCAACTGCTTCTTTTTTAAGTCCGCCGTGGAGGTCGCGCGCGCCTTCACCAGTTCCAGTCGCTTGCGGAGTTCCCCCTCCTTTTTCGTCTCATCCTCGCGAGGGATTGAGATTTTCAGAGTGGTCTCATTGCGAATCTTAGCGCTGGCGAGTGAATGCCTAGCGCGATTCACCGAGTCTTGCGCCCGCATCAGGATTATCTCTTCCGTCTCCTCCGTAACGTCATCCGCCGCATACATTTTCTTCAACTGCTTCAACTCCTCCTCCGCGTACGCCAAAAAATTCTGCGAGCTAATGAGGCTCCGCTCCGCCGACTTGATGTTGTGCGGCTTGAGCACTTTCAGATAACGATCCAGATCCTCTTTAACCTGATGATATCCCCGCTCCACGCCAGCCAAGTCTATCGGGATGGTTGCCTCTGCGAACTCTAGGTCCGCACGCGCCATCCCCAGATCCAGCGCGCTTAATTCCAAGTCCAACTTGCTGTCACCAATCTTGCGGTCCAGCTTTTCCGGATCCAACTCCACCAGCACGTCACCCTTTTTTACTATTGCCCCGTGCTCCACCGCGCGCAGCACCTTCAAGTCCGCCCACGATTTGGGCTTGAGCTGGATCTCGTGCAGATTT
>PBPF01000049.1 GCA_002724615.1 Verrucomicrobiales bacterium
CGGACTCAAACGCAAACCCCTAAAATCTCCACGTTCCGAGGGAGACGGCAGGGAGGAAATGGTTGGCAGCCGCATGATGGATGAACCTGTGTTCGCCAAGACGCGACACGAAAAGGAAATTTCCGATGCCGAAAATAAGGCCTTTGGGGTGAAACCTGAGCCTATGGAGATTGAAGAGGCGATCCCCGAGAAACCAAAGGCCAAGCCAAAAAAAATTGGGGAATCCATAAAGCAGGCCGCGCGTAAGGTCATAAGCAAAGTAAAACGCATCATTCAAGGTGAAAAGCCTGATAAAATGATCGTCATCAGTGCCGAGAGCCTCGAAACCCGCGTGGCTGTGATGGAGAAGACTAAGCTCGAGGAATTCAATATCGAGCGAAAGAATCAGGAGCGCATTGTCGCCAGCATTTACAAAGGCAAGGTTCGGAATCTGGAAAACCGATTGGAAGCTGCGTTTGTAGATATCGGCATTGAAAAGAACGCTTTTCTGCACTACTGGGATATCATCCCCGGAAACCTTGATAATCAGTACGAGGTAGTAGAACGCAAGCGCAAGAGTAAGCCTCGCCAAACCGCGCGCATTTCGCGAAAGGATATCCCTAAAAAATACCCCGTCGGAAGCGACATTGTCATCCAAGTCACCAAGGGGCCCATTGGCACCAAGGGACCACGCGTGACGACGCACCTTGCCATTCCCGGACGTTTCCTTGTACTGCTGCCCAACACGGAACAATGCGGAATCTCAAAAAAAATCCAAGACCCGCAAGAACGCGCGCGCCTTCGCGATATCATACGCTCGCTGGACATCCCCGATAACCTCGGCGTGATCGTCCGCACCGCCGGCGAAGGCCAACGCAAAGGCTATTTTGTCCGAGATCTATCCATTCTAATCGAGGAATGGAATCGCGTACAGAAACGCATCGAAAAGGAGAAATCACCTGCTTGCGTATTTCGCGAGCCAGATCTCATCGAGCGTTCCGTTCGCGATTTTCTGACAGATGACGTAGGCACAATAGTCGTTGATGACGCCAAAGAATTCGAGCGCATTCAGGAGAGTATCGGCCGTGTCTCAAAACGCTCAAAATCCAAAGTTGAACTCTACAATGATCCACGCCCAATTTTTGACAAATACAACATCACGCGCCAACTAGAGAATACCTTCTCACGGAAGGTCTATTTGAAAAGTGGTGGTGCCATTATCATTGACGAGACCGAAGCACTGGTCGCAATTGATGTGAACTCGGGCAGCCACAAAGGCGGTAAGGATCAAGAATCCACCATTCTCAAGGTCAACCTTGAGGCCGCCGAGGAAGTCTGCCGTCAGTTACGCCTCCGCAACATGGGCGGATTGATTGTCGTCGATTTCATTGACATGCGCGGTGGACGTGACCGTAACGAGGTGTTCAAAAAAGTCCGCGAAAGCCTGAAACGCGACAAAGCGAAGACCCACATCCTTCCAATTTCCCAGCTCGGCCTACTTGAGATGACGCGCCAACGCCATTCTGAAAGCGTCCAGTCCACCGTACTCGACAATTGCACCTACTGCTCCGGCCGAGGCCGAATCAAGAGTGCCATTACCATGAGCGTGGAAATCCAGCGAAAACTCGACGAAATTTTGAAACGCCGCAAACCTGAAGAGATGGATGATTACCAACTACTCATTACAGTCAACCCGCTTGTCCTCGACCGTCTTCGCAAGGAGGATGAAGATTTGATCATCAACATGGAGAAAAAGCATCTCGTGAAACTTTCCTTCCGTGCCGAGCCCGAATTACACGCAGAACAGTTTAAGATCTACAATGCCAATACAGACAAGGAGCTTGTGAGTGTTGGCGAGCGGGACGCAGGGGATTGACAGGAGTGGCCAATCCGGTTGCCATGGGGGCGCACTCGGATTGCCATGAAACGATACCTACTACCTCTTCTCTCATCTGTCGCGGCGGCAGCAGCTGCGGACCATTTACCAAATACAAAACCTCTGAAACTTGAGGGTGACCTCTCGGCTCAGATGGTTAGCGGCATCAATAAGTTTCTCACACACAAAACTGATCAGGCTACAGAACAACGCGGAGGCTTCTGGAACCGTGACTACAGCAGCCCAGCTGCTTATGATAAAAGTGTACAGACAAATCGCGATCACTTCCGGTTTTGCATCGGAGCCGTCGACAAACGCCTGCCAATCAAGAGCCTTGAAATGACCCAAACCACGGAAGTGTCCAGCATGTTGTATGCGGATAACAAATTGAATATTCATGTTGTACGCTGGCCAGTTTTCCCTGGTGTACATGGCGAGGGGATAATGCTCGTACCCAACCAAGAGATTCGAGCGCGAGTGGTGGCTGTGCCAGATGCGGACCAGACACCTGAACAGGTGACAGGTTTATCAGATGGACTGCCGCCTCATGCACAGTTTGCTCGCCGACTAGCGGAGGCGGGCTGCCTCGTCGTCGTGCCCGTGCTGATTGACCGCCGCGATGAGTGGTCCGGTGACAAGCGGGTAGTTTTCACCAACCAACCTCACCGCGAGTGGATTTATCGACAATCATTCCAGATGGGAAGGCATATTATCGGTTATGAAGTACAGAAAATATTATCTTTGATCGATTGGTTCACGCACGAAAACAGCAAAATCCCCCAGCCCACGCCAATTGGAGTTGCCGGATATGGCGAGGGCGGTCTGTTGGCTTTATATGCTGGCGCGCTGGACACGAGAATTGCCTCCACGCTTACCAGCGGCTATTTCAACAATCGCCAAAATGTCTGGGCGGAGCCGATATACCGGAATATATTCGGGTTGCTCGAACAGTTTGGCGATGCGGAAATTGCGAGCCTGATCGGCCCGCGCGCACTGGTGGTGGAGCATTCACCTGTGAAGCAGATTGACGGCCCGCCTAAACCGCGCTCAGGTCGACGCGGAGGTGCAGCTCCAGGTAAAATTTCCACCCCTGCATACGAATCCGTGGCGGCTGAATTTCAGCGCGGACGCAAACTGGCTGGCAAAACCGGTGGNTACTGGCAAATNGTNAAAAGCGNNTTAGCTGGAAGCGACAATTCACTCNTGCAATTCCTCTCTGGGCTTGGGCTGAAAGAGAACAAACTCCAAAAACCGCGCAAACTAAAACTGAAGCATACGGCTGATGTCGATGCCAGACAGGAGCGACAGGTTCGCGAGCTTGTGGATTACACTCAGCAGTTGCTCCGCTATTGTGAATACGAGCGTACGAACAATTTCTGGAAAAAATTGCCACCCAAAAAACCAGCTGACTGGCCAGCCCAGTGCGACCCACACCGTAAGCGCATGTGGGAGGAGGTCATCGGAAAATTCTCACCGGCTACAATGCCAATCAACCCACGTTCGCGAANAATCCTCGAGACCGATAAATGGACCGGCTACGACATTGTGATCGATACTTGGCCCGACGTATTCGCCTGGGGCATTCTGCTGCTTCCAAAGAACATTGAACCGGGCGAGAAGCGGCCCGTGGTGGTTTGCCAACATGGCCTCGAAGGTNTCCCCATGGACACAGTGACTCGCGATCCCAAGGGNGCGTTCCGTTATTATAGTGGATTTGCAGCCGACCTAGCTGAACGGGGTTTTGTGGTCTTTTCACCACATAACCCCTACCGCGGGCGTGATCTATTCCGTGTTCTCCAGCGCAAGGCAAACCCACTAGGCAAATCGCTGTTTTCGGTGATCGTTGGCCAGCACGATCGTATTATCGACTGGCTGGAAACACTTCCGTATGTGGATAAAGAACGAATTGGTTTTTACGGTCTTTCATACGGTGGCAAGACAGCCATGCGCGTGCCTGCACTCGTGAAACGTTATTGTCTCTCGATCTGCTCAGCAGACTTCAATGAGTGGGTGAAGAAGAATGTGACAGTTGATGCTCGTTACAGCTACATGTTCACCGGTGAATACGAAATGTTCGAGTACAACCTCGGCCACACATTCAACTACGCGGAGATGGGCGCGCTCATTGCCCCCCGGCCTTTCATGGTCGAACGCGGACACAACGATGGAGTCGCGCCCGACGAATGGGTCGCCTATGAGTACGCAAAGATTCGCCGACTA
The DNA here is from genome assembly GCA_002724615.1 of Verrucomicrobiales bacterium. Lineage (GTDB taxonomy): Bacteria > Verrucomicrobiota > Verrucomicrobiia > Limisphaerales > UBA1100 > UBA6614. The sequence goes on from PBPF01000049.1 coordinate 4,076, forward strand.
TTCGGCTACCTTGGCATTCCCGAAAAGACGGAGATCGAATTCTTCAATGGCCCTCATAAGATCCACGGCGTTGGAACATACAAATTCCTTCATCGTCACCTTAACTGGCCCGAGCCGGCAAAATGACCGGNCCCGTCATATTCGGAATCATCGTCGCACTGTTGGNAGTCGCCGTAACTATGNGCAAGCTTTCGCGTGCCAAACGAAAAGCCCGACGACAAGTCTTGTTCCAATCAAGGATGCCTGATGATTCAAAGGAAATACTTAAAAANAACGTGCCGTTGTATCGCCGTCTCCCAACCGACCTTCAGCTGCAGGTCGAGGGTCACGCAATGGTGTTGCTTGAAGAACTTTCCTTTGAAGGTCACAACGGCCTCAAAATGACCAAAGAAATTCGCACGACTATTGCTGGCCAAGCGGCATTCCTGTTGTTAAACCANAAACAGTTTTTCCCCGAGACTCTAAAGTCNGTAATTGTCTATCCAANCGCTTACAGTGCCCGCACAACCAAATCTGCAGGAGGCATTCACACGGAAGCAAAACAGACCGTCCTGGGGCAATCCTGGGATGCGGGCTGCATCGTCCTCGCTTGGGACAATTCCCGCCACACCGCCGCAAACCCAAACGACGGACACAACTTAATCCTGCATGAATTTGCACATCAACTCGACCAAGCAACCGGCGCGGCAGATGGCACGCCTATCCTGCGACATCGCGATCGATATCCTGAATGGCGTAAGGCATTGGCCTCTACCTATTCTGATTTTCTAGATGACACNGAACGCGGCCGCAAAACAGTTATGGATGAGTATGGCGCTACCAATCCTGCTGANTTNTTTGCAGTGGCAACCGAAACATTTTTCGAAAAACCTCGTCAACTCAGAAAAAAGCGACCGGAACTCTATGCCGAATTAACCAAATANTATCGGACTGATCCCTTGGAATGGCCGAAATAAAGAACCCCACCCGCCGACTTCGGGAACCGGCGGGTAGGGTCAACTCCCCTACAGTAGCCAATGTTGGGGTGAAAATTGAATTCGCGGAAAACCTCTAGTTGTTTTCCGGATGATGCCGCTCAAGCCCGACGGATTGCGCAATGTCATCAAATTCCGCCTCGCTGCAGTCCTCGATTCGCTTGCCACGNTCAGCAAGCTTCTCGTTAATCTTGATTGCCTTTTCGGTCATCGATCCGTGAGTTTCCTCAGAGCCGCCCACCAGCGCAAAATTCTCGCCAGTGGTCAACCGCTTGTGACCGTCACTATCAAAAGCCATGCCAAGCATAATGGCCTTTGGGGGGGATTTCTTCTTCACGGGCAAACGGGCCATGCGTGAAAACTAGCACAAGCCTACCTCGTCAAACAAGACAAATCCTCAGCCAATATTTAAAGATCGCCCATTGTGACTTGGACCCAAGTCCAACAGAAATGGAATTGCAACCTTGGCCCACTCCGCAGGTTTAGGAAANTCCGCCGCCGATGGCCCAAAACAACTACGCAGCATGTCGGTGTTAATAATGCCAGGATTCAACGGCACTGCCGCCATTCCAGAAGGCAACTCCTGTGCCAATGCCTGTGTCAGACCCTCGACAGCCCACTTGGTAGCGCAATAAGGCGCAACCTCCGCAGCCGTAGATTTTCCCCATCCGGAACTGAAATTTACAATAACTCCCTCGCCTCGTCGCGCCATCGCCGGCAAGAAATGGCGAATTACATTTGTAACGCCCTTGATGTTGACGTCAATAACAGCGTCGAATTCCTCAACTGGCACTTCCCAAAGGTATTGGCTNCGGTTTATNAAGGCNGCATTGTTNAGCAAAAGNTCCGGCGGGCCGTGTTCTGNCAGAACTTTTCCCGCCCATTTTTCCACAGCGCTGTTATCTGTCACATCTACCGAAGTGCAGAGGTGTGGNCTACCCAATGTATTCTCTAGCTTGGTCATGCNCTTCGTCGAGCGACTACATGCAGCAACACAGTGGCCCTGCGCCATAAATTCCACCGCCATCGCATGCCCCAATCCACGCGCGGCACCAGTTATTACGACCCGCTTGCCGCCGNCCTCATCGCGTGCCATGATCATTCGCGAACTGTAGCCCCGCCCGCAATCCTACGCAATGAACCGCTTTGAGAAAATACTCTCCCAGAACGGGATGGCAATCCGNCGCCGCGCTATAAGGACACTGCAACTCAATATCGGTCGTAAATGCAACCAAGCCTGCCGGCACTGCCATGTCGATGCCGCACCGTGGCGAACGGAGATGATGGAAGAACCCGCTGTAGAACAAATATGCGACTGGATCNNGTCTCATCAGCCCGAAGTCGTGGACATCACNGGAGGAGCGCCGGAATTGAATCCGCATTTCCGNCACCTTGTTGAAGTCAGCCGNAACGCCGGATCGCATGTCATCGACAGGAACAACCTGACAATCATCGAGGAACCCGGATTCNACTGGCTNCCGGNATTTCTTGCCAAACACAANGTTGAGATNATTGCGTCACTCCCNTGTTATGAACCCNAAAATGTTACACGGCAACGGGGGGCNCAAGTCTTTGAGAAAAGNATNNCTGCACTACGCAAACTAAATGCTCTCGGATATGGGCNNGTTTTGCCATTAAACCTTGTCTACAATCCCGTTGGAGCAACNTTACCGCCACCGCAAGAGGATCTGGAAGCAGACTACCGTGAATCACTTAAACGCGTGCACGGCATTTTTTTNTCCANCCTATACGTGCTTACCAACCAACCCATCGGAAGGTTTGCGGAAGATTTGCACAAACAAGAAAAGCTGGATGACTACCTCACAGTATTGACTGATAATTTTAACCCATCAGCCGCTGAAAACGTCATGTGCCGAGACACATTGAGCGTAGATCATGAAGGCCGCTTGTTTGANTGTGATTTCAATCAGATGCTCAATCTTCAAATGCATAACGGCCGCNCANTTCGGCTTTGGGAAATCANCCCAGAAGATGTATTGGGTCAANCTGTGATGACAGGCGACCACTGCCTAGCGTGCACCGCCGGCTGCGGCAGCAGTTGCACAGGCACTTTGGCNTAGGATTTATGATACAGTTCCCCGCCTTTCTGTGAAAACTCGCGCGACTTTTCATCCATCCCTTCTTTGAGCGCNTCGTCCACGGCGACACCTTTGGAAATCGCATATTGCCGAACTTCCTCTGTAATTTTCATGCTACAGAACTGAGGNCCGCACATNCTNCAAAAATGCGCGCTCTTGGCCCCCTCCGCAGGCAAAGTCTCATCATGGAATTCACGCGCTCGCTCGGGGTCCAAGCTGAGGTTAAATTGATCTTCCCANCGAAACTCAAATCGGGCTTTGCTCAATGCATTGTCACGATACTGCGCGCCGGGATGCCCTTTGGCAAGATCGGCGGCGTGCGCAGCAATCTTGTAGGTAATGACCCCCTCTTTCACGTCGTCTCGATTTGGGAGNCCTAGGTGTTCCTTCGGCGTGACGTAGCAGAGCATAGCGGTACCGTACCAACCAATCATTGCNGCACCAATGCCGCTGGTGATATGATCGTAGCCAGGGGCAATATCGGTGGTCAGCGGACCCAACGTGTAAAAAGGCGCTTCGTGGCACCACTCAAGCTGCTTGTCCATGTTTTCCTTAATCATGTGCATGGGCACATGACCTGGCCCTTCGCACATGGCTTGAACACTGTGATTCCAGGCACGTTTAACCAGATCGCCCTGCACCTTGAGTTCGCCAAATTGAGGGCCATCGTTGGCATCTGCNATTGAACCAGGNCGCAGNCCGTCACCAATGGAAAAACTAACATCGTACGCGGCCATGATTTCACAGATTTCATCCCAGTGGGTATAGAGGAAATTCTCTGAGTGATGCGCAAGGCACCATTTCGCCATGATGCTACCACCGCGACTGACGATGCCGGTTGCTCGCTGCGCTGTATGTGGAATGAACCGAAGCAGAACACCCGCATGGATGGTAAAATAATCAACGCCCTGCTCAGCCTGTTCGATCAATGTGTCACGGAAGACTTCCCAAGAAAGTTCTTCCGCACGCCCACCAACCTTTTCGAGTGCTTGATAAATAGGAACCGTGCCAATGGGCACCGGACTGTTGCGCAAAATCCATTCGCGCGTAGCGTGAATATTTTTGCCGGTGGACAAATCCATAACGGTATCGGCACCCCAGCGAGTGGACCAGCGCATCTTTTCAACCTCTTCCTCAATACTGGATGCCACGGCGGAGTTGCCGATGTTGGCGTTGATTTTGACCAAGAAATTGCGGCCAATGATCATCGGCTCACTCTCAGGATGGTTGATATTTGCGGGAATAATTGCACGACCGGCGGCTACCTCATCACGAACAAATTCAGGGGTAATCTTCCCCGGCATTCTTGCGCCAAAGCCGTGCCCCGTGTGTTGGTGTAAAAGGGAACTCCGCCTATTATCGTCACCAACTATATCAAGTTCTGACTCAAGTCCTTGATTCTCGCGAATGGCGATATATTCCATCTCAGGGGTCACCACACCCTGGCGCGCATACCAAAGTTGCGTGACTGGATGATCCACAGCACG
>PBPF01000050.1 GCA_002724615.1 Verrucomicrobiales bacterium
CCCATGCGGAGGCGACCGGAATATTCCCGACGGAGAGGTGTTCAGTTGCCCGACAAAGAAGTCGTGCAATGGTGTGATTCAGTTTAACACGCCATCGCTATATGCTGGGACAAAGTTTGAAAACGTGCGGCTGGAGTTGAAAGATGGCAAGGTGGTGAATGCCACTGGCAACAACACGAAGAAGCTCAATGAGATTCTGGACACCGATCCCGGCGCGCGCTACATCGGCGAATTTTCGCTGGGGCTCAACCCGTTCATCGAGAACCCGATGTGTGACATTCTCTTTGATGAGAAGATCACTGGTTCATTGCACTTCACACCCGGTCAGGCTTACGAGGAATGCGACAACGGAAATCGCAGTGCCGTGCACTGGGACATGGTGCTTATCCAGCGCAAGAGTTGGGGTGGTGGCGAGGTGTGGTTTGACGGCGAGTTGATCCGCAAGGACGGACTGTTTGTGGTGAAAGATTTGCTGCCGTTGAATCCGAAGAATCTGAAGAAGTAGCCGAGCCTGTCACTGGGCCTTCACCATTTCGATAAATTCCTTCATGGCAGGGCTGAGAATTTTGTTCGCTTTGTGAACGGCAGCCAAAGGGCGGTAGTGATCTTCGTCGGCGATTTTCACTTGGATGATGGTCTTTTTCGATACCTCTTGGGAGACTGTGCTTTTGGGCACAATAGAAATGCCGGCATCGATTTCCACAGCCCGCTTAACGGTCTCAATGTTGTCAAACTCCATCACGTGATTCACAACGATATCACGGTCACGAAGAATTTTATCGATCGCGCGACGGGTGGGGATGTCAGGCTCGAAACCAATAAATTTTTGCCCGTTGATCTCCTTGAGCTTGAGTTGCTTCTTCGCAGCCAAGGCATGGTCGGGATGGCAAATCAGCACCAGCAAGTCGTCGCGCAGCGGAATTGTCTCAAAGCGACCGTCCTTCGTGGGATAGGCGACAAGACCGATGTCGACGGCGTTGGAGAGGATGTCTTCGTATAGTTGACTGGCCCTTCTATACTCGACCGACAGATTAACGGTGGGGTGTTTCTTTAAAAAAGCTCGCTGGAAAGGAGGGAGCTCATGCAGGCCAATGCTGTAAATCGTTCCGATTCGAATTGTCCCGGAAACGATGTTTCGGATTTCTTGAATCTGGTGCTGTAACGATTCGTAGGCTTGAACGATTTGTTTACTGGCGTCGTAAAGCGCTTGGCCTTCACGGGTTAGTCCGAACTTCTTCTTGCTGCGCTCAATGAGGCGGACGTTGAAATGGCGTTCGAGCGAACCGATCTGTTGGCTGACAGCGGATTGGGTGACGCCGTTGATATTGGCGGCTTTGGTGAAGTTGCCCGTCTCAGTGAGGTCACAGAAGACCTTAAGGCTTTCTATTTGCACAGGACGATTGAATCACATTTACTAATACTGTCAAGTTGAGTTTTACAGAGTAATCAGTATTCCGTAATTAGTCGCTAGAGGAAAGTTGGTCGCCGGTGAAGGCGTTGGGGTGGAGGGTTTGGATGGTGGTTTCGGTGATGATTTCCGGGTTATTGCTGTCGATTAGGAGGATGGCCGCGGTGGGGGCTTGTTCGGCGAGAAGTTGACGGCACGCGCCGCAGGGAAAGGCGCCGCCGGGGCTGGCGATGGCCATTGCCTTGAAGTGGTTGTGTCCATCGGTGATGGCCTTGAAGAGGGTGACGCGCTCGGCGCAGCAGCTAAGGCCGTAACTGGCGCTTTCGACGTTGGCTCCGGTAATGATTTCGCCGTCGGCGGTGCGGAGGGCTGCGCCGACTTGGAAGCGGCTGTAGGGGGCGTGGGCGCGTGTGCGTGCGTCGAGGGCGGATTGGATGAGGTCTGAGTCAGTCATGATGCTGGGCAAAGTTTGTGATGAGGCCGGTAGCTTTTTTGGCGGCTTGGGCGGCAGTGGTGAGGACGTCTTCGTGGGAGAGTTTTTGTTTGCTGGTTCCAGCGGCGGGGTTGGTGATGCAGGACAAGGCGGCGACGCGCAATCCGTGCTGGCGAGCAACAAGAGCCTCGGGGACGGTACTCATGCCAACGGCGTCAGCGCCTAGTTTTTTGAAGGCTCGGATCTCTGCGGGGGTTTCGTAGTTGGGGCCAGGAACGGCGAGGTAGGTGCCGGCATGGAGCTTGGCGCGGGCGGCGCGGGCGGCAGTACGGAGCTTTTTGGAATGGGCGGGGTCGTAAACTTGGGTGAGGTCGAGAAAGCGTTCGAGGCCCTTGGGCTGGGGGCCGCGCAGGGGATTGTCGGGCTGTAGGTTGATGTGGTCCTTAAAGAGCATGAAGTCGCCAGCGCGGTAATTGGGGTTAATGCCGCCGGCGGCGTTGGTGAGGAGGAGTGACTCGACGCCATAAGCAGCGAGAACGCGAACGGGAAATGTGACAGTGGCCATGGAGTGACCTTCGTAGTAGTGGACGCGACCGTTTAACACCAGCACGGGCGCGCCGCCGAGTTTGCCGATGCGGGCTTCACCGCGATGACCGGCAACGCTGGGCTTGGGAAAGCCGGGGAGCTTGGAATAGGGGATGGCAGCATCGGCGTCCATGGCCTCGGCAACAGCACGGAAGCCGCTGCCAAGGATGATGGCGAGGCGGGGGCGCAGGCGGCTGGCACGACGGAGGCGTGCAGCGGCGGTTTTCGGATTGACTTTGGAGGTCACTTTTGGCGGGCTGATTTATTCCGCAGCGCAACGTCGCTGTCGATTTATTTGTCCATGAGCGTTCAACTAAGCAACGAGGAAATCCAGCGTTACTCGCGCCACCTGATTTTGCCGGAGGTGGGCATGGCTGGCCAGAAGGCAATCAAGGGCACGAGCGTGCTGTGCATCGGCACGGGCGGGCTAGGGTCGCCAATTGCGATGTATTTGGCGGCGGCGGGTATCGGGCGAATTGGGATTGTGGATTTTGATGCGGTGGATTTCTCGAATCTGCAGCGGCAGATTATCCACGGCACGGATGATGTGGGGCGGCCGAAGGTCCAATCGGGCAAGGAGACGCTCAACAGCATCAACCCAGAGGTGGANATCGAGGTTCACGAGACGATGCTAACNAGCGAGAACGCGATGGAGATCATCGAGCCTTANGACATCGTGGTGGACGGCACGGACAATTTCCCNACGCGTTACCTGACGAATGACGCCTGCGTGCTGCTGAAGAAGCCGAATGTGTATGGATCGATTTTTCGGTTTGANGGGCAGGCGAGCGTATTTGCGCCGGAGTTGGGCGGGCCNTGCTATCGCTGCCTGTACCCAGAACCGCCGCCACCTGGCATGGTGCCAAGTTGCGCTGAAGGCGGGGTGCTGGGTGTGCTGCCGGGCATCATCGGGTGCTTGCAGGCCACAGAGATTTTGAAGCTGGCGCTCGGCAAGGGCAGTTCGCTGGTTGGGCGGTTGTTGCTTTACAACGCGCTGGACATGAAATTTCGCGAGCTCAAATTGCGGCGGGACCCGAAGTGCCCGGTGTGCGGCGATAACCCGACTGTGACGGAGCTGATTGATTACGAAATGTTTTGCGGCATTCAGGACGAGCCGGAGAACACGGAGTTGCANCCGNANGAGGTGACGGTGCAGGAGATGAAGGCAGCTCTGGATGATCCGNGCAAGGGCATCAAGGTGCTGGACGTGCGCGAGCANGACGAGCGTGAGATTGCGACGATTGATGGCGTGCCGATCATCCCTCTGGGCGANNTGCCGCAGCGTTTCACGGAGTTGGATCCGAATGAACANCTGTTCATCCANTGNAANATGGGAGGGCGATCCATGAAGGCGGTGGAGTTTTTGAAGCAGCAAGGATTTAAGTACGCCAAGAGCGTGGCGGGTGGCATTAACGCATGGAGTGATGAAATTGACTCCAGCGTACCGCGTTATTGAGCTACTGAAGGAAGCTGATGTAATTGTTGCATCTGCGAATGTTNACAAGCCGTTTNAGGCAACGCGAAAAATTTTCTTCCGCCGCCTGTCGTCCTGCTGCATCTTCGTGGTATGGGAATNCGTCGTGANGCGCGGGAGCGCGCGGTNCAGTTCTTGTTTCAGCACGATGTCAATCCGCCGGAGGATGTGACAGAGGCGCTGGGCTATTTCTGGAACACACAACGCTCGGCAGCCATTGCGGCGGCGGATGGCAAGGCGACTTGGGGCGAGAGCGTCGAACTGCCAGCGCCGACGGTTGACGAAGTGGCCACGGCGGAATTTGCCGAGCCGCTCATCCGCGGCGTATTGGAGCATCGCGATGCNCTTGACGCGGCCATNCTTGCCCANGCGGATAACTGGGATTTGCACCGCATGGCGGTGGTGGATAGAAATATTCTGAGACTGGCAGCCTTTGAGATGCTGCATCGAGAGGACATTCCGCCGGTGGTGTCCATTAACGAGGCNGTGGACATTGCCAAGAAATTTTCCACGGACGAAAGTGGCAAATTCGTGAACGGGATTCTCGACAAGATTCNAGCGGGTCTTGAGCGGCCGGCGCGCACGGCCACGGCGTGACATGTTTGCCGACCTTCATTTGCACACGAACTTTTCNGATGGCACCTTCTCGCCGGAGGAATTGGCGGCACGTGCCAANNCGGCGGGTTTGGGAGCCATCGCNCTGACGGATCATGACACGGTNGACGGCTGCGAGCGTATGGCGGCAGCTTGCGCAAAGGAGGGCATTGAGTTCATTGTTGGCTGCGAGTTCACGGTGGAGCAAGGCGGNCGCGAATTGCATTTGCTCGGATATTGTTTTGACCTGGAAAATGTTGCGTTGCGAGCGGCGCTGCGCAAATACCAGGAAGTTCGNCGCAACCGCGTGCACGAGATCGTGNTGNGGCTGAANGGNNTGGGCATCCCGATGCAAGTNGAGCGCGTGATGGAGATCGCCAACTGCGATGCGCCAGGCCGGCCGCACGTGGGACGGGCNCTGGTTGCCGACGGTCATTGCCGCAGTCTCGACGAGGCATTTCAGCGGTTCCTGAAAAAGGGCAAACCNGCGTGGGCGCCCAAGGCCAAACTATCGTCGNCGGAAGCGCTGGGGCTAATCCACGANGCAGGCGGCGTGGCGGCAATGGCGCATCCGGGTATCAACCACATGGACGAGGTCATTCCGGATCTTGTGTCCGCCGGTATGGACGGGTTGGAATGTTTTTACACGAGGCACTCGACGGCGATGACGGAGCATTATCTGATGATGGCGGAAAGGCACGGACTGCTGGTGACTGGCGGCAGCGATTGCCATGGCGAGAACAAAGGCCGGCCCCTGCTGGGCGGTGTGAAGTTGCCATATGAGTTTGTGGAGAAACTGAAGGCCGCGGCGACGCGCGTGGCGGTTTGAACCATGGGACTGCTGGACAAGTTCAAAGCCGGGCTCGCGCGTACGAAAGAGAAGCTGTCGCACGAGATCAAGCGCATCGTCACCCGCTCGCCCAAGCTGNATGCANACGCGTTGGANGAACTTGAGGCNACGCTAATTGCGGCGGACTTGGGAATGGACATGACGACGCGCATTGTTGANGCGGTTCGCGCGGGATATGAAAGTCAAGGTCGCGAAGGGCTGGATGTGCTAGCGATTGCGCGGCGNGAGATTGAGCAGNCGCTGGGCGATGGAGAGGCAATCCGGCGAAATGGAGGGCTGACAGTGGTTTCGGTGGTGGGTGTGAACGGCACGGGCAAGACGACCACCTGTGCGAAACTTGCACACCGGATACATGNCGGCGGGGGCACGGCGGTGTTGGCGGCGTGCGACACGTTTCGAGCGGCAGCACTGGAGCAGCTNAACACTTGGGGCGAACGGTTGGAGGTGCCGGTGGTCAGTGGCAGTTATGGCGCGGACCCGGCGGCGGTGGCGCATGATGCCATCTCGGCAGCNCAGGCGCGCGGGGCAGAATATCTCTTTATCGACACTGCTGGCCGGTTGCACACCAAGAGCAACCTGATGCANGAACTGGAAAAGCTGCATCGCGTGGTGGGNAAAAAGCTGGAGGGTGCGCCACACGAGGTGTTGTTGGTGCTGGATGGCAGCACGGGAATGAACGCGCTGAATCAGGCGCGAGAATTTCACAAGGCAGTGGAGGTGACGGGACTGGTCATTACCAAGCTNGATGGCACAAGCAAGGGTGGGATGGTGGTGGCGATTCAGNGNGAGTTGGGATTGCCGATCAAGTTCATCGGGNTGGGTGAACAGCCGGATGATCTGCAGCCGTTTGATGCCGCGAATTTTGCCGAGGCGTTGTTTGCGGAATGAGCCGCGACGAGCTGCACATGCGCAGGGCATTNGTGTTGGCCCGCAAGNGATATGGGCGGANTTCGCCCAACCCGATGGTCGGCGCCGTGGTGGTGAAGNGCGGTCGCGTATTGGGTGAAGGGTGGCACCGANGCGCGGGCGCGGCGCACGCGGAGGTTGAGGCAATTAATGCCGCGGGCGACNGTCGGGGCGCAACGCTTTANGTGACTCTGGANCCGTGNAGTACGCAAGGCCGAACACCGCCGTGCGTGGATGCGATTCTGAGTGCGGGNATTCGGCGCGTGGTGGCGGCAACGGTGGATCCCAACCCTGTGCATGCGGGAAAAGCGTTCAGGCGACTGCGTCGTAATGNCGTGAAAGTGGCAAAGGNTATCTTGGCAGCGGAGGCGGTCGAGCTGAACNCGGCGTTTAACCACTGGATTGTCCACGGCACNCCGCTGGTGACGGTGAAGGCGGCGATGACGCTCGACGGGCGCATCGCAACGGCAAGTGGGGAATCGAAGTGGATCACCGGTCCGGCAGCCCGACGCGAAGGGCATCGGTTGCGCAAGGGAAACGACGCAATTCTGNTAGGCATCAACACAGTGCTAGCCGATGACCCTGCACTGATCGTGAAAGGCAAACTGAAGGCGCGGCCCCTTCGACGCATTATTTTGGATTCATCTGCGAGAATTCCGCTGAAGTCTCGGGTGCTCAATGACGACTTGGCGACAGCAACGACAGTGGTGGTTACTAAGAAAGCACCAAAGCGCCGAGTGAAGGCGCTGGGCGAACGCGCGCTTGTGGCGCCGGCAAGGAAAGGCCAGGTAGACCTTCGCTGGTTGCTCCAACAACTTGGTCGCGAGGAAGTGTCGAGCTTGCTTGTGGAAGGTGGTGGGGAGGTCAATGCCTCGTTCCTTGAGGCTGGGCTGGCACAACGGGTGGCGTTCTTTTATGCGCCCAAGATCATCGGTGGTGAAAGCGCCCGGCGGGCTGTCGCGGGGCGTGGGGCGCGGAGTTTGGGGGAAGTCATGCGGCTGGATGATGCGCAATGGCAGCGGGTGGGAGTGGATTTGATGTTGACGGCCAGAGTCGTGGCGGCTTGAGTGCGCGACGTGTTCACGGGCATCGTGGAAGAGACGGGGGTGGTGGACTCCATCCAGCCGCTGGAAAAGGCCATGCGCCTGACGCTGACGATGCGCAAGTGCGGCCCAGGCCTGAAGGTGGGCGACAGCTTGGCGGTGAATGGCTGCTGCCTGACCGTTGCCAAGCTGACGACCAAAGGTCGCAAGAAGACCGCGCAGTTCGACCTGCTGCACGAGACGTGGACGAAAACCAACCTGCAGTACACGCGCGCGGGCTCTTTGGTGAACCTCGAACGCAGCCTTGAGGCCGGTGGCCGATTGGGAGGGCATTTCGTGACCGGCCACATCGACGGCATGGGCAAGATCCTGAAGTGGGAGAAAGTCGGCGAGGATCATCAACTGGAAATTGGCGCGGCGGCCGAAGTGATGCGCTACATTGTACTCAAGGGTTCCGTGGCAGTGGACGGCATCAGCCTGACTGTGGCCTCTGTGGAGAAGGATTCATTCGGCATCTGGATCATCCCCCACACCCATAAGGTGACGGCTCTAAACGAACGCGCCGTCGGCGACGCCGTCAACCTCGAGGCCGACATCCTGGGCAAATACGTGGAGAGGTTTGCCGGAAGCTAGGCGGGTGGTGCGGTGCTGTCACGAATGATCAGTTCGGCAGCCAAACGCTTGCTGCCAACGGAACTGCCATCAAGCAATTGAGTCATGGTTTCCATGGAGGCAATACCCCGGCGGTACTTTGGCTGGTCGATAGTGGTGAGAGGAATGCGATAGTTTTCCGCATTTAAGATATCACCGAAGCCGATAATGGAGATGTCGCTAGGAATCTTTAGGCCCTGATCGAGCATCACGTTGGCCGCGCCGATGGCGACGAGGTCGTTGGCGGCGGTGATGGCGGTTGCGCCGGGGCGCTCGTTGATGAGTTGCAAGGCGGCTTTCTCGCCTTCCTCGATGGTGCCGCCGGCATGGAAAACAAGTTTTTCATCAACTTCTTGGCCGGCGGTGGATAGTGCCCGGCGATAACCCTCATAGCGTTCTTGTGCCCATGGGGAGAATGTGGGCCCTGTGAAACAGGCGATCTGGGTGTGGCCAAGGTCGAGCAGGTGCTGGGTGGCGGCTTGAGCGGCGGCAAGGTCATCGGTTTGTACGT
>PBPF01000051.1 GCA_002724615.1 Verrucomicrobiales bacterium
CCCGCAAATCCCCAACAGCCCGGTACTGGGTCGGCCAATCCAGGTGTCCCGCCGGTAAACCCCGGCGGAAATGGCAAAACTCCGGCTACTGGCAACGCCTCCACTGCGTCAAATGGAAATGGAAGCGCGCAGCAGAAATCAAATGCCACCAAACCGTCGACCAGCAACAACACGCAGCAACCTGCGAATAATGCTACGAAACCCCCTGCTGGCAACGCTTCCAAGAAGAACTGATCAGCCAACACGCGCGCGGATGGCATCCAAGCTGTCCTTTGGCACAGCCTCGATCAACGCCTGCGTGTATTTTTCGGTTGGGTTTTTATAAACCTCATCCGCATCGCCTTGTTCGACAATTTTGCCAGCCCGCATGACGGCAATGGTGTCGGCCATGAACTTGACGACGCTGAGGTCGTGACTGATGAAGATGTAGGTGAGGTCGCGGCGTTGCTGAAGTTCGCGAAGGAGGTTTAATACTTGTGCCTGCACGGAGACATCCATAGCGCTGACGGCCTCGTCGCAGATGATAAACTCAGGCTCCAAGGCCAGCGCGCGCGCGACACAGAGGCGCTGGCGCTGACCGCCTGAGAATTCGTGCGGGTAACGGCGCAGGAATGCAGCCTCCAGACCCACTTCCTCCAGCAGGGCAACAGCGCGGTCACGACGGTCATTGGGGCCTTCACCCAGCCCGTGAACCTGCATGGGCTCGGTAAGGGTTTGCTCCAGCGTAAGACGCGGGTTAAGTGAGGCGTAGGGATCCTGAAAAATGATCTGCATGCGCTTGCGAAAGGGCAGCATGGCAGCAGGTGGGAGATGCTGAAGGTAATCGCGGCCAAAGCGGATCTCGCCGGTGGTGGGCTCAATGAGCTTGATGATGGCGCGACCAGTGGTGGTCTTGCCGCAGCCGGATTCGCCGACGAGGCCGAGAGTGTGGCCGCGGTAAATGGAAAGGCTGACACCATCGACAGCCCTGATAACTTCCAACGACCGGCCCCACAGACTCGCGCGCAAGGGGAAATCGACCGCGAGGTCACGCACCTCGAGCAGCGGTTCCTCGTTGTCATCGACGACCTTTGCCTCCGGCTCGGGCTGTTTTAAATCGGGCTGTTTTTCGCGCAACTCTGTTTCGCCGTCGGTAGTCTCGATGACCTCGAGGTAGTCGGCGACGGTGGGGAGGATGGTGAAGGTAGAGTCGAGGCGCGGACGGCAGGCGAGCAGGCCCTTGGTGTAGGGGTGGCGCGGGTTTTCAAAAATGGAGAGAACGCTGCTTTGCTCGACGATTTTGCCGCGGTACATGACGGCGATATCGTCGGCAATCTCGGCCACCACNCCGAGGTCGTGGGTAATAAAGATGACGGAAATGCCAAGGTCGTCTCGCAGTTCCTTGAGCAGCCGGAGGATCTGCGCCTGCACGGTGACGTCGAGCGCGGTAGTGGGCTCGTCGGCAATAAGAATCTCGGGGTTGGTGATTAACGCCATGGCGATCATCACTCGCTGGCGCATGCCGCCGGAAAACTCGTGCGGATAGGAGTGCACGCGTTCGGCGGCGTCGTGGATGCCGACCTTCTTAAGCATCTTGATGGCACGTGTGAGTGCGACCTCAGGGTCAGTGTCCTTGTGGATAACAAGTGGCTCAATCAACTGCTCGGAGATACGCAGGTATGGGTTGAGCGAGGTCATGGGGTCCTGAAAGATCATGGCAATGCGCTTGCCTCGAAGGGCGCGCAACTCGGNCGGGCCACAGGTCAACAGGTCGCGGCCGTCCATTTGCGCGGCCCCATCCTCAATTCGACCGGGCGGCTGGGGCACAAGGCCCATCAGCGAATGAACGGTCACGGATTTGCCAGAACCAGACTCGCCGACGATGCCGAGAATTTTTCCCTTCTCAAGCTCGAACGAGATGCCGTCGACCGCGCGCACCACGCCATCGCGCGTGTGGAACCAAGTTTTTAAATTATCGACTTCAAGCAGTGGCATATCAGTCCTTGGATGATTTGGGATCAAGGGCGTCGCGCAGNCCGTCGCCGATGAAGTTAAGACTGAAGAGTGTCAGCGAGAAAAACACCGCCGGAAAAATTAGCAACCACGGGTAAACATCGATCTTCTCCGCGCCGTCCTTGATAAGCACACCCCAACTGCTCATGGGGGGTGGGACACCGAGGCCGAGGAAGCTGAGAACAGCCTCAAGCATCATGACTGCAGGCACCGTGAGGCTGGCATAAACGATGATGGGACCAAGCATGTTCGGCAACAGGTGTACAAAGATAATGCGCATGTCACTGTAGCCCAGCGCGCGTGCGGCCTCTACAAACTCGGTGTTTTTGAGGGCCATCACTTGCGCGCGAACAATGCGAGCCATGGTAAGCCATTCGACCGCGCCAATGGCGATGAACATGAGGATAAAATTGCGTCCAAACATTACCATCAACAGAATGACGAAAATCACGAAGGGCAGCGCATAGAGAATGTCGACGATGCGCATAAGAAAAGCGTCGGTGCGGCCGCCGAGATAGCCGGCAACGGAGCCGTAAGTGACACCGATAATGAGCGAGACGGCAGTGGCAAGGAAGCCGACGGCGAGCGAGATGCAGCCACCAACTAGTACGCGGATAAAGACATCACGGCCGTGGTCATCGGTGCCGAACCAATGTGCGCTGCCGGGAGGCTGAAAGTTTTTTGCCAGGTCACCGCCGGTGGCATCCATGCCGCCAGTAGCCCACAAGTAGCCATAGGTACCGAAACAAGCCAAGGTGATGAGCGTGAACACGACAAAGCTGAACAAGGCCATGCGGTTGCGGGACAACCGCCGCCAGGCGTCGCGCCAGAGGGACGCACCCTCGGGAGTCTGTGGGGCGGCGGTCATTCGAGACGTGTGCGGGGGTTAAGCCAGGCCTGAATGATGTCGACCAGCAAGTTGAGCAGGATAATGAGCGTGGCGTAAAAGAGCACGGTNCCGATGACCATCGTGTAGTCGCGATTGAAGGCTGCAGTGACAAAGAAGCGACCGAGGCCGGGGATGAAAAAGATGGTCTCGATGATAAACGAGCCGCTTATGAGTCCGGCAAAGGCGGGGCCGAGAAAGGAAACAACGGGCAACAGGCCGCCCTTGAGGCCGTGCTTCAAAACGACGCGACTCTCACTGGCACCCTTGGCACGGGCGGTCTTGATGAAGTCCTGNTTAAGNACCTCGAGCATGCCGCCGCGGGTGAGGCGAGCGATGTAGGCGGCGTAGTAAAGGCCGAGAGTGAGCGAAGGCAGGATCATGTCGCCCCAGGTGTACCAACCGAGCGGACTGAACCAGCCGAGGCCGGAGGAGAAAGCTAGGATAAGCAGTGGCCCCATGACAAAAGTGGGCAGGCAGATGCCCATCATGGCGGCCGACATGGGNAGGTAATCGAGCAGGGTATTCTTCTTCAGCGCGGCGATAATGCCGGCGGGCAACCCAAGAGCTAACGCGATGGCAAGGGCGGCGAGGCCGAGTTGCAGGGAGACAGGGAAGGAACGGCGGATCAGCTCGCCGACACTGAAGTCGGGATATTTAAAGGATGGGCCGAGATCCCCGCGAAGGAGATTGCCCATGTAGTTGAAGTATTGCTTCCAGAGTGGCTGATCGAGGCCGTAGTGTTTCTCGATGCGTTCCTGAATTTCCTTGGGGATGGTCTTCTCCTCGGTGAANGGCCCGCCGGGTGCGAGGCGGACCATGAAAAAGGTTAGCGAGGCGATGACGAACAATACAGGTATCGCCTGAAGCAATCGCGTGAGGATGAATCGAAGCATGGGCGGCGCTATTCCTCTAGGCGGATGTATTGGTAGGGGTGATGGTCGAGTACCGTTGGGTACCAACCGCGCACGCTGGGATGACGGAGGCTGGAACGCACGTAGATGTAAATGGGGATCACTGGCATTTCCTCGGCAAGAATCTTCTCGCACTCGTGAAAGTACTCAAAGCGCTTTTGGGGATCCGACTCGGCGGCGGCCAGCTTGATGAGTTCATCGTAACGAGCGCTGGACCAGCCGGTGTTATTGTGGCCGCCGTCGGTTACCCACATGTCGAGGAAGGTGTTGGGGTCGTTATAGTCGCCAATCCAACCGGCGCGTGCGATTTCGTAGTTCATCAACTCGGTGGTCTTCAGGAAGACCTTCCATTCCTGATTGTCTAGCGCGACATCCACACNTAGCTTGCTCTTCCACATTTGCTGGATGGCCACGGCGACCTTCTTGTGGCTTTCGCTGGTGTTGAACTTCAGCTCAATCTCCGGAAGTTTCTCCAAGCCAGTCCGNTTGAGATAGCCAGCGATTAGCCGCTTGGCCTCNTCCAAGTCGTATTGAAAATGATCGCGCGCAACGAAGCCACCGGTGCCACGTGGAGTGAAATAGCGCGCAGGCTGCTGGCCAGCCTTTAACACATGCTCGATCAATTCCTCACGGTTGATAGCCAGCGCGAGGGCGCGGCGCACGTCACGATCTGCCAGAGGCCAAGGCTCATCTTTCGGGTGGGTCTTGGGTGGGTTAACATTGAGTCGGTAAAAATAAACGCCGAGGTAAGTGTCTATGTGCAACTCGTCGGGGCGTTTCGCACGAAGGGAATCCAGCCGGTGCGGCGGCACGGTCTGCGTGTGGTGCAGGAAGCGGGCNCGAAAGGCNCGTTCCTCCGTGTCAGGACTCTCGATGGGGTAAAAGCGAATCTCCTCCAGTGTGCCGTTGGCTTCGGACCAGCCCCAGTAATCCGGATTGCGACGGGCAACAATGCGGGCGTTGATGATCCACTCGTCGAGTGTGAACGGGCCATTGCCNACAAATGTGCCGGGGCGCGCCCAAGGCTTGTCTCGCCGCTCCCTCGCGCCGGCATCCTCCACCGTCTGCTTGTGGACAGGCCAAAANGAATAGTGGTTCAACAATTCCAAAAAATAGGNTGTAGGATTCTCCAAAGTCAGTCNCAGCGTACGCTTGTCCAGCGGCTCCACGCCCACGTTCGCCTGCGACCAATCCTCCCACTCCAGCGGCTCCAGTTTTTTCTCGCAGAAGGGACACACGGCNTCCTGNTCCTCCTTTTCCGGNCGNAGCGACTGGAGNGCCNNGTGCCGNCCNNNGGCGTCNAGCTTNTCCCACNCNNCGNGATGGGCCACGTGCGCNNGNCGGGCGGGCTCGCCCTTCTTAGGCAGCAGCCAGAGCCCCTCGCATTTGCGGCCCTCNTGAAAGAGTTTGGCGTTTTTAAAGACATGNAGCATGTAGGCATACTGCGCGGCCAGCCCGGGATTGAGCATGCGCTGGTAACTGTAGGCAAAGTCGCCGGCTGTGACGGGGTCGCCATTGGACCACTTGGCACTAGGACGCAGTTTGAAGGTGAAAGACACCTGCTGGTGAGACTTGGAGGTGACCTTCAGGTTTTTTAGTGTCTTGTTGCCTTCCACGTCGGTGAGTTCATAGACGACCTGTTCGACCTCATTGGTGGCGCTGGTCCAGCTCTCGGCGGCACCGCTGTTGATTGGTCTCAAGTCCTTTGGATGTTCGCCCACCAGTCCCTCTACCAGCGCTGCAAGGATGTGATGGGCACTGACGCTGGTGGCTAAATGTGGATCCAACGACTGCGGCTCAGCGCCGTTACCTAGGTGCAGAACCTGTTCTTCCAGACCCCTCTCCACGTTGGACGGTGGCCGTGAACAGGCGACCAGGAGCAGGAGGGCGAGCGTGCAGCACAGGGGCTTCATGTGCAGCGAGGTTGGCGGAAGGGACGGCGGGCGAAAAGAAAATTCAGCAGATCAACTGTCGGGGATATCACCGTCAGTGGCGCGATCGCTCTCCTTTGTCCGGTAGGGATTCATGAGATTGGGCAGGCCAGGCTGGGGGACCTCGCCGGCCTTGAGCCCTAGGCGTTCGCGAAGGGCAGCGGCCATCTCAGGGTTGGCCTTGTCCATCCCCACAAAAACGTCCTTGAGCGCTTGGTCATGGAGATTCTTCCAGCTATCCAGATCCACTCGACCACCGGCGCTGGAGGTGTCGGAGTCCTTGCGGCGCTCATTGTAGTAGGCGATGNNNTNCTNAGACATNCGAATCNGGCCTAGTGCCTGGTCGTCCTCNCCCATTGCNAGGNANTNGTAGGCCGTGNTGATNAGACCCATGAGCAGGGTGTTCATGGTGTCGCGTCCACTACGCTTGAAGTCATCCTCCAACTCGCTCATCACAAAGACTTCCCAGTCCATCGTCTTGGTCTCNGTATCGTAACCGATGTACCACCTGACTTTGTCGGGATATAGGTTGACGAGTTTCTTGAACCAGTACTGCGATTCCTCCACGCGGTTGTACATGTACAAGTCGCGCGTGGCTTGGCGCAGGAAGTTGTGGTGAGCGGTGCGATAGGTGGAAATCGTGTCAATACCGCCGGGGTGGAGGTACTGGTTCTTTTGTGCCTCCTCCAAGGCAACAACATACTCCTTGTCAACCTGCGGAATGAAATCCAACCGTGGGCCGTAGCGATATGCGCGGGCGAGGAGGTATTCGCGCTCGAGGTTTGGGGTGAAGGGATCAATCATCAGCCGGCCACGCCCACAAGAGAGGGCCATGGACTGGAAGATGANGCGCCGTAGCTTCTTGACCATCTCGCGGCGGGCGGTGTTCTCCCGCGATTTTTGGATGCCCATGTAAGCCCAGTAGATGGATTGGGTTTCCGGCAGACGCCACTCGAGACCGATCTGGCGTGTA
This sequence comes from Verrucomicrobiales bacterium, assembly GCA_002724615.1. GTDB lineage: Bacteria > Verrucomicrobiota > Verrucomicrobiia > Limisphaerales > UBA1100 > UBA6614. The sequence continues at coordinate 6,697 of PBPF01000051.1, forward strand.
ACGGGATCGCCGTTNTCATCCTTCACCACTTCCNCCTTGGTGTTCATCACCTCCACGGTGCCNAACTGGTCGTCCACCGCCTTCATCTTGCGTGGGTTGAGCTTGTAGTCACGGATAAGCCGGCGTACGCGCGCCTTTTCCTCGTCGGTCTTGGGGTTAAGCAAGCTGTCCCAGTCAGGTCGGCCCTCGCTCTCCACGCAGGCTTTCACCGATGGCCAAATGTTGGTGGTCATCTCGTTGATCCACTTGCGCTTGTAAATACGATGGGCCGAGTCCATGTCCTGCCCCATCTTGTGCTTGAATTGCCATGCCAACTCCCAATAGAGCAGCGGCTCGTGGGGGTTGTACTGGATGGCCTCGTCGCGCAGCAGACTGATGCCGGCCATCACCCACTTGTAGCGCTTCTCCACGTCAGTCTCCTTCACCGACACGTTGTAGGCCAGATTCCAAGCACGGTCGGTCCATACGGTGGGCGTATGCGGCTGCAACTTTGTTATCCACTCGGAAAGTTGCACCATTTCCAGAAACTTGCCCTCCAATTGCAGATTGTTGATACGCATCCACAGAGCGGTGGCAATTACACCACGAAAGCCGCCCAAAGCCTCAGATGTAAACTTGACCAGTGGGTCGGCATTGCGCAGCGGTTCGAGGTAAGCCACGCTCAGTTCACCGCGCTGCTTGTTCAGGAAATTCTGTGAAAAGGCCACCATTCCCATAAGCGGGATGATCATCAGCAGAAAAATGGTTTTGCGTGATTGCATCGGTCAACTGCTCTGGGGCAACGCCAACTCACGGTAGTGGAAAATCAACATGCCGCCAAACACGAAAAACATCCCTCCCACTCCCCACACGAAGAGATACGCGCGCGCCAGCATACCCCAAGTAATACTGCGGCCCTCGCTAAGGTCCTGCACCGGCGAATAGTCGGTCAACGGGCTGATGATGGCTGTAAGTACCTTAAACATTGGAATGGCGTACCAGTCGAGGAACGACTTGTCCTTAAACGAGCCCTCGGCGTTCTGAGTGTAACCCTGGATAATAGTGCCGTCATCGATCACGTTGTGCATAAGGGGCGTTGCGAAAGCAATAATGAGCACACTCACGCAAGTGAACGCTGCAAATGGAAAAGACATGAAGCTGGCGAACGCCAGCCCAAGCGCCGCAAGCAACCCCAGCCAACAAAACAGAATCAGCAGCCCACGCAAATAATTCACCGCGAAGGAACTTTCCGTGTACAATAGTTCCAACTCTCCATTCCAGAACGGGATTGAGAGCGAGACCATCGGTGAGTCCTCCCCAGTTTGAAATGTGCGCTGACCGGCCAAGTTCATCATCTGAAAGGTCAAGTCGCCGTCCTCACTGAAGTCAGAGGGATACACTTCAAACTCATGAAACGTGCGGATGGTCATATCTTCATTGATCACTTGCCGGTCACCGCCGGGGTTCATATCACCAATAAGAATGCGAACGGGGAACACCCGGTCCTTGAGGTTGATGTTCACCGTGTCCTTAAGGTCCTGCCGGTCTGTGTTGGCAAACACCTCCAGCTTGAACCGCAGGGTAAAGGAAGTGTCCGCCGGAAGATCCCGCGCCCCCGGGAGTTTAAAGTCCCAACGCGTACCACGGATCATCACCGTGCCTTTTGTACTGTCTCTAATGCTCACGGGCACGGACTCCATCCAAGCACGCGCCTCCCGCCGCGATTGATCCCACCAACCATAAGTGTCCACATCCG
>PBPF01000052.1 GCA_002724615.1 Verrucomicrobiales bacterium
GAAGCCGGCAACGACCGCCAGTCCTTTCTTCTTGGCCACCTCCACGTCGGCCATCACCGAGCGCAGACCAGGGGCGTCTGTCGCCATCGGTTTTTCCAGAAAGATGTGCTTGCCCGCTGCCACGGCCGCCTTGAAATGCAGCGGTCGAAAGCCCGGCGGCGTGGTGAGGATGACAAGGTCCGCCCCACTGTCGATTACCTTCTCGTAACCATCGAGGCCTACGAACTTGCGTTTCTCATCCACGTTGATCTTGCCCTCGCGGCCCTTGGACACCGAGCGCAGGCTGCGATCCAGTCGGTCGCGAAACACGTCGGCCATGGACCACAACTCCACGTTGCTGTCGGCATGGAGCGCCTGCGCCGCCGCGCCTGTCCCGCGCCCGCCGCAGCCGATGAAGCCGATCTTCAGCTTGCGGCTGTCCGGCTTGCCGAACGTAACCGTGGGAAACGCCACGCTACCCGCGGCCACGGCAGCGGTGGAGGCTTTGATAAACTTGCGACGGTTGGTGGTTTCTTTCTTCATGATGTTTTCTCAATTGTGGCCGGTCGCCGCGGGAATGGCAACCATTGGATTAGCGCTCATTTGCCAGCTTCCGCAGGACTGGCAATAGTTGTTTCATCTGCTTCTCGTCGCGCGTGGAGATTGCAAGTTGGCCGGCGCGAATGGGCTCACGAACCGTGGGTGCCATTAGAGGGCGGCCGTTGAGCGTCAAGAGCAGACGGCGGCCGACGCAACGTGCCGTCAAGGCAGCCAGTGCCTTGGCGTCGCGTTCGTGCAGCGTCAACAGCGCGGTGGTGGCCTTTGCCTTGCTCGCGGCCTTTAGGTGTTTTATCGAGAGATCCGGATTTGTGGCGATGTAGCCGAGCTTGGGGAATTCTTTGGTATCCACCAGCCGACCGGCCTTAAGAGGTTCATTGTGAACGATGTGGAAATCCAGTCGCGAGGTCTTATCCGCCGCCTGCACCGTAAAACAAAAGCCAATAACGAGAACCATTATTAAACTGCGCATGATTGCCAGCACCTCACCTACAGCGCGAAAATCTTGTCCATGCGTTGCGAGATGTCCTCAAGCCTCGCGCGGTCGCCGCCACGAACCTCGGCACTGCCCCAACCCTTGCGGTAGCCGACCTCATCCAGCGCCTTCATCACCTCCGGCCAGTTACAATCGCCCTCGCCCAGCGGCACGCGGAAGCCGGCATACGGCCCCTCCTTGTCACGCTTCTTGCGGCTGTACTCCTTGATGTCCAGCTTGCTGATGCGCTTGCCAAGGATGCGAATCCAATGCTCCGGCCAGCCGGTATTCACCACATTGCCGACGTCGAAGTACCAACTCACCGCGTCGGTCTTGAACGAGTCGACAAACCGCGCTGCCTCCAGCGGACTGAGCAAAAAATGGTTCCACACATTTTCAAACGCCACCTTCACTCCCGTCTTCTCCGCGGTAGGGATGACCTTGCGCGTGTTCTTCACCATGCGCTCGTAGACAACGTCGTAAGGATTCCTCGCGTTCACGCGCCCCGGATACATCAACACCGTGCTGCCTCCCAACGCCTTCACCTGCTCCAGCGCCTTGTTGTACGCCGCCACGCCGGCAGCCTGCACGGCGGGATCGGGATCGGAAAACTTTCGCCCATTCGCTCCCGCCACCATGCCCGGCACACGCATGTTCGTCTTGTCCATTGCCTGCTCGATCTCGCGCAGCGGGATGCTGACCGGGCCGCTGAACTCCACCCCATGAAATCCGCAATCGGCGATTAATCGAAACTTGTCCAGCACACTCTTCGCCTTGGGTTCCTGGATCATACCCCACTTAAGGGCCTTCCGGATTTCCCGCTGAGGCGCGGCAAAAGCGTTGGCGGCAACAGAAACAGCAGCAGAAGCCACGAGAAATTTTCGACGGTTCATGGCTTCATGATGATTTTGTGGCGCGTTTTGTGCAAGGCTCAAGGAAAGGGACGCCTCTTCCGTTGATAATTCACAGACTGTGAATAAAATTGCCTAAAGTCCTTTTTTCCACTAAATTCGCACCGTAATGTGCCGATTGGGTGCTATGGAGGTTTTACATATGATGCGATTGATTCCTGTTTTGCTTTTCGTGGTGCTGTTGTTCCCTGGGTGTTTTGCCAAGCGGGTGGTGGCGCCGTTGTTCCAGCCGGAGTCGGTGGAATTTCCAAAGGATCCTGCGACGGGCACGAAGCCAGCTCCGTCAGAGGGCAAGCAACCGGCGGGGAAGGTGTCGTTTCAGGATGCGAAGATTTACCCGGACGTGCACACGCTGGAGCGGGATGTTTTGGCGCGGTTCAAGAACAAGGACGACGTGGAGCGACTGGCNGAAGTGGCACAGGTGGGCACACTGTATGTGAAGATGGATTGCTCATTTATTTACAACCTTGATCAGCAGCAGTTGCTTGCTCTGCCGCGTGGGTTTGTGCCGCGGGAAGATGTGGCGGCCGTGGCACCGCAGGATCCTTCCACCACGGAGGAACCGGATCGGCAGGNATTGACCGCAAAGAGTGCATGGGCTGGCATTGAGATGTTACTGCGCAATGGCGCCCCGGAAAGCGCGATGGCACTGGATGTATTCATCACGAAATTCCCGGACGACCCGAACGTGGGCAAGGCGCGGGTGCGGTTGGTGATGGCACACCTGCAGGCGGGCGACATGGCGAAGGCAAAGGCGGCGTTAGCAATGTCGGATCTCTCGGATGATTCCGCAGAGGCAGTGATGGTNCGGGGTTTGTTGACGCAAATGGAGCAGGCGACAGCGGAAGGCAAGACCGTGAAGGGGACGAAGTTTTTTCTGCCGGAGGCTGCATCAGAAAAGAAAGAGCCGGAATCAGGCAGGGAAACTCCCGCGCCGGATGCCGAGAAGCCGGTGCAAGAAGATGCACCTGTGGTGCCGGAGCCGGGCGAGAATTGTGAAGGGGAGAAAAAAACAGCTGAAGCCGCTGCGCCAACGGTAGTGCCTACACCCACAAAGCCCGAAGCGCCCAAGGCGGAACCAGCCAAGCCTGCCAAAGCGGTCCTGCCCACGGACTTGATGTTGGAGGAATGCAATCGACAGCACCCTGCATTTTTCCGTACGGGCGTGTTTTACGAGGAAGTGTTTCGTGAGCCGTTCTTAAAGAAGTTCATGCGGTCTGGCCAACCCGGNTTTATGTTGCCGGGCAATTATACTCTGAACCAATCCACCATGCTGCGCCCGAATCTCGTGCTGGTGGGCGGCTATCGTTTGGCGAGTCTGCCGGACCCCAACGTGACTGGCGGCATCCTGAACCATTGCCGGTTGGTGTCACTGCNCGTGGTGGACTTGTCCACGAAGAATGTGGTGTTTGAGCGCGAACTGAAGGCGCCGGCGAAATAGGGCCGCTTTTTCCTAAAGTTACTCCTACTTTTGCCGATGTGTGTGTTANGCTGTGNAAGCAGCTGGGCACACGATGCAACACTTTTTGTCAACCGCAGGCATCGCCGGATTCCTGCTCGTCATGGGACTCAACGTGGTCTTCGAGAATGATCTCGGGACGGGACTCGTGCACGCGCTGATCGCCGCACTGGCGTTCACGGTGTTGACGCGCTGGTTCATGCGAAAGACTTACACCGCATTGCATGCNTCTCTTTACGAGTCTCAAGTGGCTGCCGCCCGCAAGGCACAGGAAGAAGCGGAGGCGAAGGCAGCCGAAGAGGCTGAGGCAGCCAAGGCGGCAGAGGCGGCCGAAGNTCAAGGAGCCCTCGAGCCTGAGACAATGGGGGTGGAAGAGCCNGTTGCTGAGCCCGAGCCGATTCCTGCTTAAACCGCATTTTCCTCTTTTTTTCCATCACGCGCNTCGCTAATATGAATAGAGCGAGATCGCAAAGAATCCAATATACGTTATGTCGGGACATATTCATTCGAGTCATTCGTGCGCGCAGCATCCCCAACTTTCGCGTCGGGTGGCCTTGCAGGCGGGATCCATCGGNTTATTAGGTTTGGGGATGAATCATCTGGATCCGTTGCGCGCGGCAGTACCCGCGGGTGGTGGCAGACATCCGCGCGCCAAAAGCGCGAAGAACGTCATTTACATTTTCCTCTCGGGTGGCTTGGGCCAACACGACAGCTTTGACATGAAGCCTGATGCTCCCGAGGACATCCGTGGTGAATTCAAGCCCATAAAGACGAAAACGCCCGGGATTCATATTTGCGAGCACCTGCCGGAACTGGCTAAACGGAGCGAGGACTGGGCATTGGTGCGTTCGCTCACGCACCCATACATTGAGCACTCGCAAGGGCATCACGTGATGNTGACCGGGCGCACGCCAATGCCACGTGGTTTTAACGGCAGCAAGCCGAAGCCGGGCGATTTTCCGTCCATAGCCGCACTGGCGAACGACCGGTTGCAAAGCCGCAACAACCTGCCGCCGGCTGTCGTGTTGCCAGATCGAATCGTGCACCGGACGGGCCGGACTATTCCCGGGCAGTTCGCGGGGCAGATGGGCGAGTTGCGCGACCCTTGGTTCTTGGAGGCGTCGCCGTATCACCCGGCCCATTACGGTGCTTATCCTGAGTATTTATTCAGCCACGCAAAAGGCAAGCAGGAGGACAAGAACCTGAAATTCCAGGCGCCGAACCTTTCACTGCCGCAAGGGCTGGGCAAGGGGCAGTTCAAGAACAGACTGGAACTCTTCAAGCATTTGAACAAGCAGCGGGCCTTCCTCGAGAAGTCAGCTGAGGTTGAGCAGTTCGACCGCTACCGTCAGATGGCGGTGTCGCTGTTGTCCGACGAGAAAACGCAGAAGGCCTTCGACGTGATGAATGCCGACGAGAAGCGGCAGGAGATGTATGGCAAAAACTCGTTCGGCTGGTCCCTCCTGATGTCGGCAATGCTAGTGGAGGCGGGAGTNAGCCTTGTGCAGGTGAATCTCGGTAANAACGAGACATGGGACACGCACGGCAANGCATTCCCGCACCTAAAGGATTTNCTCTACCCGCCGACAGANAAGGCGGTGTCCGCGCTTTTGGACGACCTGAAGGCACGCGGGCTACTGGATGACACGCTGATTGTGATGGCTGGCGAGTTCGGGCGTACGCCGAAGATCTCGCTGCTTCCCAAGCACTACGAGAAACCCGGTCGGGATCACTGGGGGGCGGTACAAACGGTATTCTTCGCCGGTGGCGGTGTGAAGGGCGGCAATGTGATCGGNTCGTCCGACAAGCTTGGCGGCTATCCCGCCAGTGATCCACAAACGCCGGAGAACATGGGTGCGACGATATACCAGGCACTGGGCATTCCGTCGGATATGATGTGGCACGATGCGTTGGATCGTCCGCACAAAATATACCACGGCGAACCGATCCCGGGTCTGATGGGTTGAGAGTCACTGGTTGAGAGTTAAGCGAATCTAGCGAACCGGCCTTAGGGTCGGTTTTTTCGTTGGCTGAGGGTCGGGTTTCACTCATAAATTCGCGGTGCCTGATCCGGAAAAACTTCGCAAGTATCTCGTATGCAATGTGCCCGGACGTGAGTGGATGTCGGACAAACTGGTTCAGTTACTTTCACGTGAAGTAGTTATACCACCCTTTTCGTCGGCGGCGATCAAGCTGGGGCAGATAACGCGTAGCGANGATGTCACGATGGAGGAGATCGAGGAAGTGATCTCGATGGATCCCGGACTGGCGTCGGATGTCATCAAAGTGGCCAGCTCGGCGGGTTTTGCGGCACGACGCATTTCGAACATTATGCAGGCGCTGATGCTGATCGGCATGAAGGAGATTCGGCGAATCGCGTTCGCGATGGGGGTGATGAAAAAATTTGAACATTTGAAGTCACGAGTGGACTGGGATGCATTCTGGCTGCACAGCGTGCTAGTGGCGCGATTGACGGAGCGGGTGGCGGAGGCGTTTCGGCCGAGTACGGGTTCGGAGTACTTGGCTGGACTGCTACACGACAACGGCAAGCTGTTACTGGANCATTATTTCCCCGAGGATTTTGACGCCATTGTNATTCGCTCTACCGAGCGTGCGTGCGGGCATGTGATGGTGGAGNAGGAGTTTCTTGGAGTNACGCACGCGCAGATTGGCGGGGCTGTGTGCGAGTGTTTACAGGCACACATCGAGGTGATCCGAGCCGTATGGTACCATCATGATCCGTTTAACAACTCACTGGAAGGCCAGCCGGACAACAGCAAGTTTCTCGCCGCCTGTGTGGCAGTGGCAGATGCGCTAGCAAACTACACGCAGACCAATATTTTCGGTGCGCGCGTGATGGATGAGAATATCCCGTTTGACCAGCTGCCTGAGTGGAAATTTCTNGGCCAGTATCAGATGACCTACGGTCTGGAACTGGACTTGGAGGCGGAGTTAGAAGGCGCACGCGAGGACATGGCAGCCTTCAACTAATCGGCAAAATGGAAGGNCCNCTCGACACGTTGCACAAGGTGCAGAGCATTAACCGNGACCGCGGACAATACGGAGTATTTGCGGAGATCGGCGCGGGACAGGAGGTGGCGCGCTGGTTTTTCCANGCGGGCGGCGCCTCGGGCACGGTGGCCAAGTCCATGAGCGCGTACGATATGGCAGTGAGCGACGCCATCTATGGATCTGCGCCGCGCTACGTCAGTCAGGAACGGTTGGCGCATATGTTGGATCACGAGTATGGCCTGCTCACCGAACGTTTGGCTCCAGCGCAGGGGTATGCCACTCGGTTCTTTGTGCTGGCCAACACCGTGGCTGCCACCAGTTTTTCCAGACACGGTGAGGGATTGGGATGGATGGGCATCAGGTTTCAGTCGCGCCCCAATGGCCCGGCCAATGACATAGTCCTGCACCTACGCCTGTTGGACCTAGTCAACCTACAGCAACAGGAGGCGGTTGGCGTGGTGGGTGTAAACCTTGTCTACGGCGCCATGAACTTGTGGGACAAACCGGAAGCTCTCGTGCGCTCGCTGGTGGACAATTTGGCACCGGGGCGTGTGGAGGTGGGCTTGGCGCGTTTTTCCGGGCCGGACTTTGCAGANGTNGACAATCGATTGGTCAGCCTCCAGTTGGTGCAGGAGGGGTTGGCGGAGGCAGCACTGTTCAACGACTCAGGAGAAGTGGAGCACCCAACCGACGTGCTGTACAAGCGCCCCATCCTTGTTGAGCGCGGCAGCTTTCGGCCGGTGACACACACTACGCTGCACATGCTGCAGGCTGCGCTGGAGGAATTTGACGGTGATGAAACAGTGCGCGCGCGTGTGGCTGAAGGCAGCTCCGTTCAGGTGCTCTTTGAGATGACTTTAAAAAATCTCACAGACAACGGTGGCATTGACCACGCCGATTTCTTGGAGCGTGTGGATTTGCTGGCAGCCACCGAGCAATTGCTNGGNCGANACGCCAAGATTGTAATTAGTAATTATGGTCAATTCTATCGCTTGGCACGGTATTTCTTCCGGCATACNCTTGCTCCGGTGGGGGTGGTTATGGGGCTGCCGACATTGAGGGAGCTGTTCGATGAAAAATTCTACACTAAGCTGGAGGGTGGATTGCTGGAAGGTTTCGGTCGGCTTTTCCAGAACGAACTGCGCCTGTACGTGTATCCCGGCCTCGAGAATGGCGTAGTGACAACCGTGGAAAACTACCAGCCATCCGGCGAACTGGCGCACCTGTACCGTTACCTGCGCGAGAACGGCTCCATACGGCCGCTGGAGAATTACCGCAAGGAATGGTTGGACATCTACTCGCGGGACGCGCTGGCCGAGATTCGTGGNGGAGACGATGCTTGGGGNGGCAAGGTNCCTGAACCGGTGGCGGCGGTCATTCGGGAACGCGGGCTGCTGGGCCATCGCGCGTCCACTTGACAGTTGTCCGGAATTGGCGGAGAACGGGGCAGCCCGACGGAAGGATTTATGGCGGAATTAAACGACCCCAATTTAACGCGCNTTCTGGTGGTGGACGACGACGAGATCGTCCGCACCCGCATCAAGGAAGAACTGCAGCCTCTGGGCTATACCGTCATCGCGGTGGAAGGCGCCAAGCAGGCACTTGAGCATCTGCGCACCGAGCGCTTTTCCGTCGTNCTATCGGATTATGAGATGCCCGAGATGAACGGGCTGAANTTTTTCTCAGAGTTTGAGGNTCAACCGGAACACCGGGACATGTCGCGCCTCCTTTTTTCCAGCGGCATTGGTATGCGCGAACTNACTGAGGCAATCGAGTCCGCGCACATCTATCGTCATGTCTCCAAGCCATGGCTCAAGGAGGATCTCCTCGCTGCAGTTGCCAANGCCGTGGAACGCTACCGNTTGCTCAAGGAAAACGAACTGCTGCACGAACGTAACATCAAGCTCAGCCAGAAAATGGCCGCCGCCGGCGTGNCCGGAGACACTTCAGAGCCCGCTGCCGCCGCACCCGCGCCAGCCGGAGAAGGGCAAGCTGCGGAAGGTGAAGAGCCTGCGTTTGTCTCTGTGGGATTGGAAGGCGAGGAACTAGCNCTCGAAGCCATNAACAAGATGCTTGGCCTTTATCATCCCAACCTTGCCAGCACCGCCCGCCGTGCAGTGGCCCTGTGCCAGACTCTCTCCGAGATGCTCCAGCTTGAGCCCAAGCAGGCGCGCCGCCTTATCCTCGCCGCACACCTGCACGATGCGGGTCTGCTAAACTGCGAAGTGGGCGTCGTTCGCCGCTGGATGCGCGACCCCGAGAAATGCACCGAGGAGGAATTGGCTGTCATCGAGACCCACCCCGTCTTGGGCGAGGAACTCGCACAGTTTTACGGCGGNTTCGCTGATGCCGGCAAAATCATNCGCCACCACCATGAGCGATGGGATGGCCTTGGCTATCCCGACAAGGTGAAAGGCGAGACCATCCCGCGCCTCTCCCGCTACCTCGCCCCTATTGTCTGGATGTGCAACCAACACACTATCGACGACCGTCTATGGGGACAAATTGGCGAGATGCGCGAAAGCGCTTTTGATCCAGATGTCGTTGACAAAATGCGAGACGCCTACATCCGAACGAAGATGCCCGTTGGAGAGCGTGAGATGCTTCTTCTTGAACTCAAGGCCGACATGGTACTCGCCCGCGACATTTTCAACACTAGCGGCCTGAAGCTGCTTCCTAAGGGGCGCAAGCTTACAGAGGGCGCCATCAACAAGGTGATGTCCATCAACCGGCTTACGCCGATTGACCCTTACGTGCTGGTTTATTGCTGATCTTNTGNCATCAGCATGTTCGCTTTNTGGTGATCNNGGAAAANGGCAAAGTTTTTTCCTAAAGCAACCCTCGCCCCTGCCGATAAAGANNGCAGATAGGCACCGCGCAGCCTGAAAGAGCGCGGCAGTTCGGGGGGACTGTAGAACACGCCCCGGGTCGCACGGANGCGACTCTAAACCCNAAAGACAAAGGATTGTCTCATGGTTATCAANACCAATACTACTTCGCTGTTTGCCCAGCGAATNCTCGAACGTTCCACNNANGGCCTGAGCAANTCGCTCTCCAAGCTNTCCTCGGGCTCNCGGATCGTNTCCCCAGAAGACGATGCTGCTGGCTTAGCNNNNAGCATGAANTTCANCGCGNAANTNAANCGNATNGNCNCNGCNCNNNCNAACGTNGGCAACGCNATCTCGTTNTCNCAGACGCAGGACGGCTTCCTGCAGACCATCGACACGGCTCTGCGCCGCATGAGTGAACTGTCTGTTTTGGCGGCCGACCAAACCAAATCTGACTCCGATGTTAAGAACTACAACAAGGAGTTTGCAGAGTTGAAGGAATTCATCTCTCGTACCGCTTCCAAGACCTTTAATGACGTGGGTCTGTTTTCGGCGGCGACGCTGGCAGACAAGGATATCAACGGAGACGGTGACACAACGGATGCCACGGACGCCAATGTCCTGACGCAATACAACACGTTGACCACCGATTACAACACGTGGGTGAGTGATCCGGCGGATGTGTCGGGCACGGGCCTGGTCTCGGGCATCACCGCCGCCACATCGGATGTGTGGACCTCGGCTGCAGCCCATGGCATGACCACGGGTGAGAAGGTGAACTTCGTATCGAAGACTGCGGGTGCTAGCACCTCCACACTGTTTGACTCCACCACGGACTCTGCCTTTGTGAAGAAGCTCTCGGACACCACCTTCGAGCTGTACACTGACTCGGCATTGACCACCAAGGTGGACGTGACCACAGCCTACACCGCCACGGTGGTCGACAAGCAGGGCAACTACAGCAAGCTCAAGGAACTCCGCAATGAGGTCGCAAATATGGCGCAGGAGTGGTACCAGAAGGAACGCGGCACGGACACCGCCAAGGTGGCCTACGCGACTCTGACCACGTCCAATGCCGCATGGGCGGATGTCTATGACTTCTGGCAGACACGTACCGGCAACAGCTGGACAGGCGTCCGGGCACATGCCAACGGATACACCACCGCCATGACGGCAAATCACGAGTTGCACGTGGGCAATGCCGGCGCGGTGTCGGACAGCCT
>PBPF01000053.1 GCA_002724615.1 Verrucomicrobiales bacterium
GGGACGACAATGTCGATCAACATCATCACCGCTGCTGCTTCGAGGGGAGGGAAAGCTAGCAACAACAAGAAGGCCGTCACGAATTGTGCCCAAACGAAAAACGGCAAACGGAACCACGTCATGCCCGGGGCACGTAACTGGATGATGGTGGCAATGAAGTTCACCGCACCTAGCAATGAGGATGTGATGAGGAAAATGAAACCGATAAGCAGATACACCTGACCGTTCGTGGTAATCAACTCTGACAATGGCGGGTACATTGTCCAGCCCGCTTGCGCAGGCCCCCCGGGAATAAAGAAACTGGCTGTTATTATAACCGCACCGATAAAGAAACACCATAGGCTAGCCATGTTGACTCGCGGAAAACACATGTCCACAGCTCCAATCTGGAGCGGTACCACATAGTTTCCAAATGCCGCGAAAGCCAATGGCACGATCCCCATGAACACCATAATCACACCATGCATGGCGCCAAATTGATTATATGCTTCCGGCGACATCACGCCATTTTCAAAAACCGGCTTGGATTCACCTCCCAGTTGGTGCGCATAAACATGCTCCAATACCGTGCCCACAACGGGGATTGCCTCGCCAGGCTTGGCCATTTGCCAGCGCATGCTGGCGATTAGACAAAAGCCGACAAGCAGGAAGATTAACCCCCCCATTCCATACTGAATGCCGATGATCTTATGATCAGACGAGAACACATACTTCGTTAGCCAATGTTGCTCGGGATGATCGTGGCTGTGATCCTCGTGCTTTTCGGTCTTTGGCGCTGCCTTGGTTTTCGCTTGAGCCATGATTGTCTGTTTTAACTAAATTATGCCTTGTCCCACACCATCACGCCCAACAGCAGGGGCAGATAAAGGAGGGAATAATAAAACAATTTACGGGCGGATGCCACAGTCAAATTGCGGCTAAATCGGAATGCCGCTGCTATAAACATCCCGCCGAGCAATAATGCCGCGCTCAGGTATATCCATCCGGCTGATTCGAGCGCGTACGGGGCTAGAGCAAATGGCAGGAGTACAATTGTGTACCAAAGTGCATGCAGGCTGGTTCGTTCGCCTGTTTCATCCTCAACGGAAAGCATTGCGAAATCAGCTTGCGCATATTCGTCACGATACATCCAAGAAATGGCGAGAAAATGGGGCATTTGCCACAAGAAAAGGATGCCGACCAGCGCCCAGCCCTCAAGACCCAGACTGCCTTGCGCCGCTGTCCAGCCCATCAGGGGTGGCAGGGCGCCGGGTATTGCGCCGACCAATGTGTTAAGGGTGGTTACCCGCTTGAGCGGTGTATAAATTAAGACATAGCTTACCAGTGTCACCGCACCAATAACGCTCGTAAGTGGATTTACTGCCATGGCTAGATAAACTAAGCCAATGACGCCTGCTGCTCCGCCGTATAGCAATGCGACTTCTGGGCGTACGAGCCCAGCAGGAATTGGGCGGTTTGCTGTTCGGGGCATGCGGGCATCGTGGTCCTTTTCAAGGTATTGATTGAGAGCCTGGGCTCCACTAGCGACCAGTGCCGTCCCGAGAAGCACGTGAAACAAAGCTGCCCACCCGACTGTCGCCGCCCCCATGTAAAAGCCAACTGCTGTTGTCACCAATACCATCAGCGTCAACCGTGCCTTCACNAATTCAGCAAAGACNGCNANCCGTCCGGCTAGAGCGTTGCGAGAGGCAGCGGTGGCGGTGTTGGATTTCATCAATTTACAGCCGGTGACGGGCTTTCNATCAGTCCTGTCAATTCCTCTGNCTTGCCNGAAGGTAAAGTCCGGTGGGCCGCGAGNCACATCATCGCAGCCANTGTAAGCCCCATTGCCCCAACAACAACNTGCAGGGTGGCAATATCAGCNGGCTTGTTNTTTATTACGGTCACAACTCCCAGAAAAGCCTGAGCCGCAACCCAGCCAGCCATGNACCATGCTGGCTTTTGAAGGCCAGCANCTGCAGAAAGTTCACGCNTGGTTCGCANGACCAGCCAGACCACCACGCCAACCACAATAAGCGCCATTACNCGGTGCGCCATGTGTAGGTTCACATGCGCAGCGGTGATCGGCTTGTAGTCGCGGGAGTCTGTCTGCGCAAGACGAGCTTGGTTGTATTTTTCGATAGAGGCAGGGTCAGTTGCAGGCCACCATTGACCATGGGCCATCGGGAAGTCGGGGACTGCAAGGCCGGCATGCTGATGACGCATGGAGGCACCTAGCAAGAGTTGCCCAAATATCATCACAGCCGCCACCGCGTATACCCACTTAAGCCGCGATGGCGCCTCGGAAGGTTCGGGTGTATTCTGGCGTTGCCACCACCGGCTGGTTCCAAGTGCGATGGCGCATATAAGTACGAGGAAAAGTTGCGCCAAAGCGCCATGAATAATGCCGATCTCATCCTTGAGCATGGTTACGCGCAGCCCACCCAAGACGCCTTGGACAAGCACTGCACAAAAGGCCACCATGGCCCACCAATGGAGCCGGCTGCCTTCTTGCACGATACGGAAAACACAGTACATTATCGCCAGCAGCGCAATTCCGGCTAGCGCGATGAACATCCCCTGCTCTCTCACCCCCATAAGGCCCAGCGTGGCGAAGATCCATGTCAGCCCAATGATCCGGGTTCGGCCAGCGGTTTCGCGCACCCAAATCCACCCGGCCAAGCCTGCGGTCAGCAACCCGACCAAGGAGCCCAATAGACGATGTGAGTGTTCGTAGAAAATGTTGCCGATCCACCAGTCAATGGGAAACAGGAACATGTTATATCCATAGCTTGTAGGCCAGTCAGGCACAGCCAGACCAGCTTCCTTGCTGGTGACCAGTCCGCCCAAGCCGATGAGGCAAAGCGTGGCGAATGCCGTAATGACGGCGAGTCGGTGAATCCATTTATTGTTCTTTTCGGTCAACCGATTGGTGTCCACTTCAACACGAAAGGACCGCCAGCCATATGAGGCCGCGGCCCAAGCGGTTGTTTCCAGATCCTGTCAGGTTACTTCGGCGCGTTTAAGGTGAAGTTGGCGGTCAACTTGCCGCTGGCGCCCACTTCGATTTCCTTTTCCATTTTGCCGGCACGCCTATGATATATCTCCAGCGTGTATTTCCCGGCAGGGACATTCTTGATCGTGTAGCTGCCGTCAACGCCCGAAACAGCGAAGTACGGATGCGGCACCACCGCCACGTAGGCGTACATCCACGGATGAATGTCGCACTTGAAACGGATGAAAATCTCGGGATTGTCATACTTGAACTTTAATGGGGGCCCCTTCGGCAGTTGAGCAAAGTTTTTTTCCGGATTTCCTTTTACCCGTGGTGTCGGGTGCACGTTATGCAGCACGGGGTCAGAATTAAGCACGTGAATCTCCTGTCCGGTCTGAACACCAACTACATACGGAAGGTACTCGCATTTTTTTTGATCGATAACCACCGGTTTTTTTGATGGCGGGGGGGGGTTCTTTACGCCTTCTTTTAGGTGAATAAAAACATCCGCCAGCGCACCACCCTTGCCGACCACAAAATATCTAGTGGTGGCACTTTTGCTCCCATGCAGCTGCTTGCAAAGGGGATCCAGCGGAAGTAATGACTCCTTGGGGGGAGCGCCGTTGAGTATGATTTTTCCAGTAATATCGCCAGCCGAAGCCACCGTGGCCAATGCCGCGAATACTCCAAAAAATAGGATTCGTGCAGTTTTTTTCATGCCTCTCCTTCTGCGGCGTGAAGCTAACACCGGCAAAGCCCTGGTGCAAGTGCTTTGTGAAAATTTTCACAATCTTTTGGCACCCGCCTCGAATTGCCAGTTCGTCAACCCAGTGACGCCATTACCTCCCCCATTTTAAGGGCGGTGTGGGCTGCCTCTGCGCCGCGATTGGTTCTCTTATTTAGACAGCGACGGCGTGCTTGTGCTTCATTTTCAAGCAGTAAAACTTCATGGATAATTGGCACGCCGGTCTCAACCGCAATCTGCCCCAACAAGCTGCTGACTGTTTTGCCGATGTGTTCTGCATGTGTTGTTTCACCGCGCAAAATTACACCGAGACATATCACCGTCGCTGGCCGNCGCCTCTTGCGTCGTGCTAATCGCGCAGCTACCACTGGAATCTCAAATGCACCCGGAACACGCACTATTTCCACATTGCCCAAGACATTGAGTGCCCCTTCGAGTAATCCCTCAACAAACCGCGCATTGTATTCTGATGCTACAATCGCGATCCTGCGGTTCGAATTGGCAATGGGCTTCTTGTTAGTACGTTTCAGCATCAGATTAGATGCCCCATCTTGTCGCGCTTCGTCCGGAGGTACTTTTTGTTGTGGGCATTTTCTTGGGCACGTATCGGCACTTGTTTCACAATTTCCAAGCCGTAGCCGTCAAGGCCAACGACTTTCTTTGGGTTGTTGGTCAGTAGGCGAATTTTGCGGACGCCGAGATCGGCGAGTATTTGCGCGCCGAGGCCGTATTCGCGGAGGTCCATGGGAAAGCCGAGGCGACGGTTAGCCTCAACGGTATCGAGGCCTTTTTCCTGCAGCTTGTACGCATGAATTTTCGGCACGAGCCCGATGCCGCGGCCTTCCTGACGCATGTAGACGATTACGCCAGCGGGTTCGGCGGCGACTTGCTGCATGGCTTGGTGAAGTTGCGAGCCACAATCGCAGCGCAAACTGGCGAACACATCGCCAGTGAGACATTCGCTATGAACGCGCACGAGAACGTCCTTCGCATCGGCGACCTCGCCTTTTACGAGCGCGAGGTGGTGCTGGCCATCGATGGCAGAGCGGTAGAGGTGCAGTGTAAAGTCACCGAACTCGGTGGGCATGTTCACGACCTCGACTTTTTCAACCAGCTTCTCGCGTTCGCGCCGGTGCTTGATGAGTTCCTCAATGCTGGCGATTTTGAGCCCGTGCTTTTTTGCGAAGCGCTTGAGTTGCGGCAGCCTCGCCATATTGCCGTCGTCATTCATGATTTCGCATATGACGCCAATTGGCCTGCAGTCGGCAAGACGCGCGAGATCCACCGCTGCCTCCGTGTGGCCTGCACGCTGCAGCACGCCTCCGGGCCGCGCGCGCAGCGGGAAAATATGTCCGGGTTGATTGAGATCCTCCGGCACCGCGGTTGGGTCTGCCATCACTTGGATGGTCTTGGCCCGGTCGCGGGCACTAATTCCCGTGCTGACTCCTGCAGCAGCGTCCACACTCACTTGAAAATCCGTCTTAAACGTTTCCTGATTCTGCGGCACCATGCGCTCGACACCCAACTGTCGCAGTCGATCCTCGGTGGTCGGCACGCAAATCAGTCCGCGCCCGTGCTTAGCCATGAAGTTGACCGCCTTGGCCGTGGCATGCTCCGCTGCCATGATGAGGTCGCCTTCATTCTCGCGATCCTCGTCGTCTACGACTATCACCATGCGACCGCGCCGAATGTCGGCAATGACAGACTCCACCGAATCAAAAGGCGACTTGGCCGCACGCTTTTTTGACTTGGCCTTCCTGGCGGACATTTAACCAGCAATGATGTTGGGCACCTCAGCAAGAGCAGCATCGAGCTTTGCGGTATCCTTGCCGCCACCGCGGGCATTTGTGGGTTTGCCGCCACCTTTGCCGCCGACGACGGGCGCGATGGCCTTGATAATATTACCGGCCTGTACGCGCTCGGTGAGGCCATCCGGCACCGTTGCCACCAGGGACACGCTTCCATTGCCGGCAGAGCCTAGCACTACGACGCCATCAAACTGCCCCTTCAACGCGTCGGCAACCGACTGCGCGTAGTTACCGTCCACTGCGCCAAGGTTGGCGGTAATAAACTGAACGTCGCCGACGGTGTTTGCCTGCTCCAATAGGCCCTTGGCAGTATCTCCGGCTTGGCTTTGCTGGAGTGACTTAAGTTGTTTCTCGAGCTTCTTTGTTTGTTCCAGCGCTTGCTCGACTTTTTGCTCGATGAGCTTCACGGGCGAGTTGAGTGTTTCAGCTAAGGCTGCGATTCGGCCAGCATCAGCTTTTGCCTGCTCTGCGGCAACTAGTCCGGCAACCGCTTCAACGCGCCTGACGCCCGCGGCAATAGCAGATTCGCCCATGATGCGAAAAAGCCCTAGCTCGCCTGTTGCGCGCGTGTGGGTGCCGCCGCAAAGCTCCATTGAGTAGCCGTCCAGTGATTCCGGCGCACCCCCTATCTGCACCACGCGAACGGTGTTGCCGTACTTGTCTCCAAAGAACTGCAGGATGTCACCGCGCTTGATGACCTCGGTGTGCGGCATCTCTGTCCACGACACATCCGTGTTTTCTACGATGCGTTCGTTCACGAGACGCTCAATATCCGAAAGCTGCGACGCAGTAAGAGCTTGGCTGTTGAAATCGAAAGTCAATTTCTCAGGCCCGACATATGAGCCCTTCTGCGATGAATCCGGGCTGGTAATCTGGTGCAGTGCCCAGTGGAAAAGATGCGTGACCGTGTGATGCCGCTCAATTGCTGCCCGTCGCAGAGCATTCAAGGCGACCTCCACTGTCTCCCCCTGCCCCGGGGCCTCGTCGCCCTTTATAAAATGCAGAAACGCTTCACCGGCTTTTTGGGTGTCGGTGATAGCCCGCGTTTTTCCGCCCGCAATGAGTGTTCCTGTGTCGCCCACTTGCCCGCCCATTTCGGCATAAAACGGCGAGCGATCCAGCACCACAGCAACACGTTTCTTTTCACGCACCACTTCCAACACCGTCGCCTGCGCGGACTGCTCCTCAAATCCCGTGAACTGAGTGCTCGCACCACTCTCAAGATGCGTCACGCTCACGACCTCCTTCTTCTGAGCCGCGCGCGCGCGTTCACGCTGTTCATCCATCAAGGCATCAAAACCGGCATTATCGACCTTCAATCCGGCCTCGCGTGCCATCAATTCCGTAAGATCGAGCGGGAAACCGTACGTGTCGTACAACTTGAAGGCAAATTCTCCCGATAATTCTTTTCCCTCGAGCCTGCCTGTCTCGTCATTGAACATCTCGATGCCGTTGTCGAGCGTGCGGTTGAAGGATTCCTCTTCTGTGCGAATGGTTGTTTGAACCATTTCGCGGCGCTGGTTGAGTTCTGGGAAAATATCGCCCATTGATTCGGCCAGCACGTCGACCAGCTTGTAAAAGAAAGGCTCAGTGAAGCCGAGCGTACGACCATATCGCACGGCCCGGCGAAGTATGCGGCGAAGAACGTAGTTGCGGTCCGTGTTGCCGGGAAGAATGCCATCGGCAATGGAAAAACTCAGCGTGCGAATGTGGTCACCGATGACACGAAAAGCGATGTCTATTTTCTCCTGATCAGTCTGTTCAGCGGACGGCAGCGTAGCGGTATATTTCTTGCCGCTGAGTTTCTCGAGTTCGGTAAAAATGGGACTGAAGACGTCGGTGTCGTAGTTGGAAACAGTCTTATCGAAATTGGTAAAGTTGTCCGTTGTTTGAATAATTGCTGCAACCCGCTCAAAACCCATGCCGGTGTCCACGTGTTTGGCGGCAAGCGGCGTGAAGGTGCCGTCCTCGTTTGCGTTGTACTGAATGAAGACGAGATTCCAGATTTCGATGCACTGCCCGCTGTCAGCATTTACAAGACTGCCCTTCGTGTCGCCTGCGGGCGTAAGGTCAATGTGCAACTCACTGCAAGGCCCGCACGGGCCGGTGTCGCCCATCATCCAAAAATTGTCCTTCTTGCCGCCGTTGACAATATGAACAGCAGGGTCGAGTCCGGCTTTTTCAAAGATGACTGCCCAGTGATCATAGGCTTCCTGGTCGAATTCACCAGGGTCGCCCTCGGTGGGTTGATAAACCGTGGCGTAAAGGCGTTCCTTCGGAAAGCCCCATGTTTCGGTAAGGAGTTCCCAAGCCCAAGTAATGGCGTCCTTTTTAAAATAATCACCAAAGGACCAGTTGCCTAACATCTCGAAGAAGGTGTGATGGTAGGTATCCATTCCCACATCCTCGAGGTCGTTGTGTTTGCCGCCGGCACGAATACACTTCTGTGTGTCCGCAGCACGACCGGGGCTGTACGGGCAGGTTTGTTCGCCTAGAAAAATGGGCACGAACTGGTTCATGCCAGCGTTGGTAAAAAGCAGATTCGGCGCATCAGGCATCAGGCTGGCACTAGGCACAACGGAGTGCTGGCGCGCGGCAAAGAAATCAAGAAAATCCTGNCGAACCTGTCGACTGGTACGTGTCTGGCTCATTGCGTGGGGACACGATTGATGGTGTGGAAGATTTCCTGTTTTAGTTTCACGCCATCGTCAGATTTAATGTCNTATTGGATGCGGGACTGCATCACTGGCTTTAGCCCTTCGATCTGCAAAAAAATTGTTCTTTTGTCATCAGATAAGCGGACAGATTTTATTGCCAGTGGATCACCCAGATTGGCATTTTGCCCCTTGTCCCCCAGAACTTTAGTTGGATCCTTTACTGAGTAGAGCTTTGAGCCATATGCCTGAGTCCACTTATAGTTCCACTGCTTTACAGAATAATTACCATCATCAACTGCAGAAAGTGCGTCCAGCGGATCAGTAAAAGTAATCTCTAGGCCGNCCTTCCTCACCTGCAATCCGGAAGGAAGATTGGCCGGTTTTCCGGTGTANCGAACTCGCTGGAAAGTTCCGTCTTTAACCCCACCAGTTTGCCAGGCATTCAATCCCACTACGTACAGTTGACCGTCCAAAGGATTGAAGCGTCCGCGCATAACTCCTGATTCAAATTTTACNGGCAANCTNACTGCTNCGCCCTGATGTTGTCCGGCAACATCTTCGCGCATGATGATAAACATCCACGCGCGTCCATATGATAAGTGCACTAAACCACCTTCGAACGGTCCCCATTTTGTACTGTTGACCCAGACCTGTCCGCCACTAGAGTTGTCAGCCTTGTGCGGTATCCAAAGCAGCGGNTTGCGGTAGGTTGTTGGCAGTGGTTCTTTGTGGGCAGTGTGGACATTNCCGTAAAATCCACCTCTCTCTACAATGTTAATGCGTGAAGTCGGCATCCAGTGGCCTTCGTTGTCAGATGTAGTGATTTCTCCNTTTGGGCCCACGCTTAGGCCATTTGGCGAAAGATGTCCGGTTGCAAGGCGTTCTAGTTTTGACCCATCCGAGTTGACTTTTAACAATGTCCCGTGATGAGGTATCGTCGCCGGGCCAAGATTACTGCCTTTGGTAAAATAAAAATTCCCTTCAGAATCCGTTTCCAAGTTTAGGCAAAATTCGTGGTAGTGATTGCTGATAGAAATATCGTTGTTAAAGTTTTCGTAGAAATCCGCTTCGCCATCTTTGTTTAGGTCATGAAGCCGCGTGATTTGGTCACGCCCCAAAACATAAACAGTTTCTTCAACGATCTTCAGCCCCAATGGCTGGAACAGGCCGGTAGCAAAGCGACGCCAGTGTAATTTCTTTAAATCCCCGTTAATGCCACCAACAACCCACACATCGCCCGTCACAGAACAAAGCGCTGCACTTGTTCCATTTTTAAAGAAATCAAATCCACCGCANCGAATCCANGAATTCCAAGGATTACCCTTCTCCTGCGGAAGTGTCAGCGTGTCCACGGTATATGCCGCTNCCTCCTTGCCCATCACTCCCTGCGTCGTAACTGAGTTGCTCCAGAGTGACGGGCCTCCTTTGGTCAATGGCTCAAGCTGTGGTGGTTCTTGTTTTGAGATCTCCTCCAAATGCTGCATGAATTCCTTGCGCTTGGTTTTCGGGCCTCGCCAGATAGCGATGCCGAATCTGTGCTCAGTCAGGGTTCGCTCCAGTCGATAGGTTATTCTTCCCTTCNTGGTTTCNAGTTCATGATAAGGGTCATGTAATCCGCCCCGCGTAATCACCGAGGCAATTGTCGACATGCCATTCTTTTCAAGCTCAGCTAGAAAACCGCTTTCATTAACTACGCCAATGGCCCCGGACTCCTCCGCAACCAGCATGTGCTGAACATGGGCCTGATCAGCCTTTCGGATGTTAAACCAGCGAATAAATATTCCGCCAACGGCNGGGTCGAATCCTGGCATCTCCAGCACGTCTGTCGCGCCTACCGAATAACTCAGCACAATTTTGTGACCATTTCTGTAGTGACCGCGCCATTTAGCCCACTCACGTGAAAGGGGCCCCATNGAAAACACATTGGTGCTGGTGATTGTTGGCGGGTTCGTGGCATTCCATTCGCCACGAGGCCCGGCCCATCCCGGTNCCATCGCGGTTCGGAGCAAAAGNTTTCCNGCCGGCTGTGGCACGCCCCCNAGTGCTTTTCGCTCTGAAGGTANTTTNAGGAANCCTCCGGNCCAAGCNGCNGCAAANCGCATTCGCTCCGTATCATAACAAACCGCCGCCTCCAGCTTTGGCCCAACTCGAATATTCAGNCCCTTTAAAGCTGGACGCCAAACGCGCTCCGCCTCTGGAACCTCCAGCCCATATGACTGGAAGGTTCCTATATCCATCGCATCCCATTTCGTCANGGGGTTGACGGGNTTNTCCGGTTGCTGCTGTGGTGCCGCTGCCTCCCCTAGCGGCGTTCCCCACAGCAGTGCTATTATGAGNGTCCAAAACCGCACTGCTTATCCATGGCAAATTCCTTAGTCAAAGGCGATAAAAATTGCCGCNTGNAGCGNGCTGGGCTACAACATCCGCCCTTGAGCAANAAGTTCTACATCACGACGGCTATCGATTATGTCAATGGGCAGCCTCATCTTGGGCATGCTTATGAGAAAATNATTACCGATGTCATCGCTCGCTCGCGGTTATGTCTGGGGAAGGAGGTTTTTTACCTGACCGGCCTTGATGAACATGGCCAGAAGGTCCAACAAGCCGCCGAGACAGCGGGCAAGGAGGCTCAGGTTTATTGCGACGAATTGGCTGCGGATTGGCGGGCATTTGTGGAGAAGCTTGGG